>NZ_JBSVWN010000024.1:0-82684 GCF_054071325.1 Pseudomonas sp. SDO5215_S409
CTATAAAAAGGCGACAGTCGAGCGGCCTGATATCCCGAATACCTTGAACCGAGAGTTCGATGTCGACGCGCCCAACCAGGTCTGGTGTGGCGACATCACCTACATCTGGGCGCAAGGAAAATGGCACTACCTAGCGGTTGTGTTGGATCTTTACGCTCGCCGAGTGGTGGGCTGGGCGTTATCCGAAAAGCCGGATGCAGACTTGGTGGTCAGAGCCTTGGACGTGGCTTACGAGCAACGTGACAAGCCTCAAGGGCTGCTGTTTCACTCGGATCAGGGATCCGCCCAATATGGCAGCCGCAATTTTCGGCAACGGCTGTGGCGTTACCGCATGCGCCAGAGCATGAGTCGCCGAGGAAACTGCTGGGATAATGCGCCGATGGAACGGGTATTTCGCAGCTTGAAAACAGAGTGGATACCGACCACGGGGTACATGACCGGCCAACAAGCTCAGAGAGACATCAGCCAGTACCTGATGCATCACTACAACTGGATTCGACCTCATCAATTTAACGATGGGTTGGCTCCGGCAAAAACCGAAGAAAACCTTAAAACCGTGTCCGGGATCAGTTGACCACTACACTACCTATCTTTAAAGGTCGGCGCACGCTTACCCACAAACGCCTCCATCCCCTCTTTCTGGTCTTCGGTAGCAAAGGCCGCATGAAACACACGGCGTTCGAAGCGCACGCCTTCGGACAGGCTCACTTCAAAGGCGCGGTTCACGCTTTCCTTGACCATCATGCTGATGGGCACGGATTTGCTGGCGATCAGGGTGGCAACTTTCAGGGCTTCTTCCAGCAGTTCTTCGGCGGGTACGATGCGGGCGACGATGCCGCAGCGCTCGGCTTCTACTGCGTCGATAAAGCGCCCGGTCAGGCACATTTCCATGGCTTTGGCCTTGCCCACCGCGCGGGTCAGGCGTTGGGTGCCGCCCATGCCCGGCAGTACGCCGAGGTTGATTTCCGGCTGGCCGAACTTGGCCTTGTCGCCGGCCAGGATAAAGTCGCACATCAGCGCCAGCTCACAGCCGCCGCCCAGGGCAAAGCCGTTGACGGCGGCGATGATCGGCTTGCGGCGGTTGGCCACGCGGTCGCTGTCGCTGAAGAGGTCGTCCAGGTAGATCTGGGGGTAGGTCAGCTCGGCCATTTCCTTGATGTCGGCACCGGCGGCAAAGGCTTTTTGCGAGCCGGTCAGTACGATGCAGCCGATCTTCGGGTTGGCTTCCAGCGCGTCCAGGGCGTGGTTCAGTTCGCTGACCAACTGGGCGTTGAGCGCGTTCAGCGCGTGCGGGCGGTTGAGGGTGATCAGCCCGACCCGGTCTTGAACGTCCAGCAAAATGGATTCGTAACTCATCGATTGGCTCCTTCAGAGGTTGCGTGAGATGACCATGCGTTGAATATCGCTGGTGCCTTCGTAAATCTGGCAGACCCGCACATCGCGATAGATCCGCTCCAGGGGAAAGTCGTTCAGGTAACCGTAACCGCCGAGGGTTTGCAAGGCGGACGAACAGACCTTTTCGGCCATTTCCGAGGCAAACAGCTTGGCCATGGACGCTTGCACCAGCGCAGGCTTGCCGCTGTCACGCAGGGCGGCGGCGTAATGCACCATTTGCCGGGCGACGGCAATTTGGGTGGCCATGTCGGCCAGGCGAAAGGCCACGGCCTGGTGTTCGATCAGCGGCTTGCCAAAGCTTTGCCGTTCGCGGGCGTAGTCGCGGGCCGCTTCAAAGGCAGCGCGGGCCATGCCCACTGCCTGCGCGGCAATGCCCACGCGGCCGCCTTCCAGGTTGGCCAGAGCGATCTTGTAGCCTTCGCCCTCTTCGCCCAACCGGTTGGCCACCGGCACTTTGACGTCGTCAAACAGGATCTGGCAGGTGTCCGAAGCATGTTGGCCGAGCTTGTCCTCGACCCGCGCCACGCTGTAGCCCGCCGAGTCGGTGGGTACGACGAACGCACTGATGCCGCGCTTGCCCGCGGTCGGGTCAGTCACCGCAAACACAATCACCACCCCGGCGTTCTGGCCGGAGGTGATGAACTGTTTGCAGCCGTTGAGCACGTAATGGTCGCCTTCGCGCCGGGCGCGGGTTTTCAGGCTGCTGGCATCGGAGCCCGCCTGGGGCTCGGTCAGGGCAAAGGCGCCCAGCATGGCGCCGCTGGCCAGGGGCTTGAGGAACTGCTCTTTTTGCGCCTCGGTGCCGAAGTTGAGGATCGGCACGCAGCCCACCGAGTTGTGCACGCTCATGATGGTGGAGCAGGCGCCATCACCGGCGGCGACTTCTTCCAGGGTCATGGCATAGGCCAGGTAACCGGTGTCGCAGCCCCCCCACTGTTCCGGCACCAGCATGCCGAAAAAGCCCAGCTCGGCCATCTCGCCGATGGCCTCCTTGGGGAACCGGTGCTCGCGATCCCAGTCGGCGGCAAACGGCTTGAGGCGCTCCTGGGCGAATTGCCGGGCGGCCTCGGCGATTTGCAGTTGTTCGTCATTGGGCAGCATGGTCAGTCCTTAATAGAGGCATTCAACGGCCATGGCCGTGGCTTCACCGCCGCCAATGCAAATGGCGGCGACACCGCGCTTGAGGCCGTTCTGGCGCAGCGCCGAGAGCAGCGTCACCAGAATCCGCGCGCCGGATGCGCCAATCGGGTGCCCCAGGGCGCAGGCGCCGCCATGGATGTTGACCTTGGTGTGCGGGATTTCCAGCTTGCTCATGGTCACCAGGCTGACCACCGCAAAGGCCTCGTTGATCTCAAACAAGTCGACGTCATCCAGCGTCCAGCCGGTCTTGCTCATCAGTGTGCGAATGGCGCCGACCGGGGCAATCGGGAACAGGCTGGGCTCATCGGCAAAGGCTGCGTGGCCGTGAATCACCGCCAGCGGCTTGAGCCCGCGCGCGTGCGCCTGCGACTGGCGCATCAACAGTAGCGCGGCGGCGCCGTCGGAGATCGAGCTGGCGTTGGCCGCCGTCACGGTGCCGCCGTCCCGGAAGGCCGGTTTGAGGCCGGCGATTTTGTCCAGCCGAGCCTTGGGCGGCTGTTCGTCATGAGCGATGGTTTTCTGCTCTTTGCCCACGGTGACCTGCACAGGCACGATCTCGGCGGCAAAGCTGCCGTCGCTGATCGCTTGCTGCGCACGGGTCAGCGAGGCGATGGCGAACGCGTCCTGGGCTTCGCGGCTAAAGCCGTTGTGCTCGGCGCAGTCCTCGGCAAAGGTGCCCATCAGGCGGCCTTTGTCGTAGGCGTCTTCGAGGCCGTCGAGGAACATATGGTCCAGCACCCGGCCATGGCCCATGCGGTAGCCGCCGCGGGCACGGTCCAGCAGGTACGGGGCGTTGGACATGCTTTCCATGCCGCCTGCGATCACCACGTCCACACTGCCTGCGCGCAGCGCGTCATGGGCGAGAATGGCCGCTTCCATGCCCGAGCCGCACATTTTATTGAGCGTGGTGCAGCGCGTGGCCTTGTCCAGCCCGGCGCCGAGGGCCGCCTGGCGCGCAGGGGCCTGGCCGAGCCCGGCGGGCAGCACACAGCCGAACAGCACTTGGTCGACGGCGTCGGGGGCGATACCGGCCCGCTCCACAGCCGCACGGATGGCCGCTGCGCCCAGTTGCGGCGCAGTCAGGCTTTTCAGGTCGCCCTGGAAGCCGCCCATGGCCGTGCGCACAGCACTGACGATAACAATTGGGTCGTTCATCACACGTTCCTTATTTGGCCGCCATGCGCAAGGCGCCGTCGAGCCGGATCACCTCGCCATTGAGCATGCTGTTTTCAATGATGTGCCGCGCCAGCGCGGCGTATTCGGACGGCTTGCCCAAGCGCGGCGGGAATGGCACGCCAGCGGCCAGGGAGTCGCGCACTTCGGGGGTCATGCCGGCCATCATCGGGGTTTCAAAAATGCCCGGCGCGATGGTCATCACGCGGATGCCGTAGCGCGCCAGTTCGCGGGCGGCGGGCAGGGTCAAGCTGGCGATGGCGCCTTTGGATGCGGCATAGGCCGCCTGGCCGATCTGACCGTCGAACGCCGCCACCGAGGCGGTGTTGATGATCACGCCGCGCTCGCCCTCGGCATCCGGCTCGCCTTCGGCCATCACGGCAGAGGCCAGGCGCAGCAGGTTGAAGCTGCCGATCAGGTTGACGTTGATCACCTGGGCAAAGCTGCCCAGGCCATGCGGGCCCTGCTTGCCCAGGATGCGTTCGCCACGCACCACGCCTGCGCAGTTGACCAGCCCGTGCAACGCACCAAACGCGCTGACGGTCGCCTGCACGGCCGCTTCGGCGGCGGCTTCCTGGCTGATGTCGGCCACCACGCTGCGCGCCCGCTCACCCAAACGCTGCGCCTGGGCGGCCACGGCGTCGGCGTTCAAATCCACCAGCATCACCTTGGCGCCTGCGGCCACCAGCATCTGCGCGGTGGCCGCGCCGAGGCCCGAGGCGCCGCCGCTGACCATAAATACCTTGTTTTCGATCTGCATCACGGTTTCCTTGAAAAGGGGATCACGCCGTGGCCGCCTGGGCCTTGGCGATTTCCTGATTACGCAAAATAAAACGTTGCAGCTTGCCGCTGGGGGTCTTGGGCAAGTCGCTGACAAATTCGATTTCTCGCGGGTAAGCGTGGGCCGCCAGGCGCTTGCGCACGTGCTGGCGCAGTTCTTCGGCCAGCGCGGGGTCGGCGCGGTACTGCTCGCTGAGCACCACAAAGGCCTTCACCAACTCGGTGCGCTCGGGGCAGGGTTTGCCGACCACCGCCGCTTCGATCACCGCCGGGTGTTCGATCAAGGCGCTTTCCACATCGAACGGGCCCACGCGGTAGCCAGAGGTGGTGATCACATCATCACTGCGCCCCACAAAGCTGATGCTGCCGTCGGGGTTCAATTCCACCGTGTCACCGCTCAGGTAATACGGGCCCACGAAGGCCTTGGTCTTGACGCCTTCGTAACCTGCGAACCAGCACATCGGCGATTGTTCGCGGTCGATGGCCAGGATGCCGGGCTGGCCAGCGGGCAGTTCCTGGTGCTGGTCGTCGAGCACCACGAGGCGGTGGCCCGGCGAGGCAAAGCCGGCCGAGCCGATGTGCACCGGGTGGTCCAGCCCGTGGTGGTTGCAGAGCACCATGCCCAGTTCGGTCTGGCCGTAGTGATCGTGGATCGTCACGCCCAGGTGCTCGGCAAACCAGCGGATCACCTCGGGGTTCAACGGTTCGCCCGCGCTGCTGACGACGCGTAACCGGCCCTTGATCGAGCGGGCGAACTGCTCGCCCCCGGCGATCAACAGGCGATAGGCGGTGGGTGACCCGGTGAGGTTGGTGATGCCGTATTTATTGATGACCCGGCAGGTGCTTTCGAGGGTGAACGGGCCGTCGTAGAACGTGATCGGGTGGCCCATGGACAACGGGCCGGTCACGCCGAAATAAATGCCGTAGGCCCAGCCCGGGTCGGCGACGTTCCAGAACGCGTCTACGGGGCGCAGGTCCACGGCATCGCGGGTGTAGCTCTGGAAGGCAACGATGGCCTTGAGCGGCACCGGCAAGGCTTTGGACGGGCCGGTGGTGCCCGAGGTGAACATCAGCAAAAAGGGCTCTTCGCCGCTCAACAGCACCGGTTCACAGGCATTGGACTGGTTGGGCAGCTCGGCCCAGAAGCTGAAGTCGCCGCGCACAATGCCTTCGCCCTTGGCCCCGGCCACGGTGACGATGGTCGGGCAGCCGTCCACTTCACTCAGCTTGGGGCGGTTGACGGCGTCAGTCACCACCAGGGCTGCGCCCGAGCTATTAAGACGGTGTTCGATGGCCTTGGGGCCAAACGCGGTGAAGAGCGGTTGATACACCGCCCCGATGCGCCAGGTGGCGAATGCCACCACCAGCAATTCGGCCGTGCGTGGCAGCAGGCCAGCGACCTTGTCTCCCCGTTTCACGCCCTGGCTGAGCAAAAAATTGGCGAAGCGTGCGGCCTGGTCCTGCAGGTCAACGAACGTCGACGTAGCGCTGCGCCCGTCCTTGCCCTCCCAGAACAGTGCAATACGCCCGGGCAACGCGTGCCGGTCGCAACATTCCACGCAGGCGTTAAGCCCTTGCAGGGTGCCCGCCAGGGCGGCGTCGACGGTGTGTTGGTAGTTGAACCGGGTGGTGGCAGCCAGGTAATCACGCATCGCTTCAAATCCTTGTGTGTTTTTATTGTTCAGGACGGCTAGGCAGACCCGGGAAATAGTCGCGCCAGAGCGCTCACCGGACAATGGTCAAAGCCTTCAACCTGCGTGACTGGTTTGGCCAATGCAGGTCTGGCCCCACGGCGGGTGGCCCAAGGCGCCCTTCGCAGCCGAGGGCAGCGCTGCTGGCCTGCACCCGGTTTGACACCCGCCCTGCGCTGACCGAAGCTGGCGGCTTTGTCATAGCTGCAAAGCT
This sequence comes from Pseudomonas sp. SDO5215_S409, assembly GCF_054071325.1. Classification (NCBI taxonomy): domain Bacteria; kingdom Pseudomonadati; phylum Pseudomonadota; class Gammaproteobacteria; order Pseudomonadales; family Pseudomonadaceae; genus Pseudomonas; species Pseudomonas sp. SDO5215_S409. Next base: position 6,394 of record NZ_JBSVWN010000024.1, read on the forward strand.
TTTGGACGCCCGCATGTCAAAGTCACGCCGTTACGCCCTCATCGGCCTGTGCGCCCTGCTGTTTGTTGTGTTGATCGCCTGGTATTTCACCCGCACGCCGCAGGTCAGCGTGCCGCCCGCGATCGCCCATGGTTATGCCAAGGCCTTGCAGCAAGCGCGCAACGGCGAGCCCGGCGCGGCGCGGGTGTTGTATCAACAGCTGGCACGCCCGGACCTGTCCGACATTCGCCGCGCCGCCCTGCACGCCGAACTGCCCAACTACCCAAGCCCCCAGGCGCTGAAACTGGCCGACAAAGACCTGACCGACCCGGAGCCGCTGGTGCGTGAGGCGGCGATTCACAGCGTGGTGGGCCTGGTGCCCAGCGGCCAACGCGTGTTGCTGCTGGGCCCGCTGCTCGACGACCCCGAGCAGCGCGTGCGTTTTGCCGCGGCCAATGCCTTGCTGGGCTTGTCTCCCGACACGCAGGGCCTGTATTTCGGCCCTTTGCAGCAAGTGCTGGATGAATACGTGAAGCTGCTCAAAAGCCAGCCCGAAACACCCCAGGGCTGGATTCAACTGGCGCGCCTGTACATCCACAGCGCGTTGCTGGCGCAGGCGCAAAACGCGCTGGAACAGGCCATGCGCCTGGAGCCGGACAACCTGCAGGCGGTGGTCGCGCAGATCGAATTACTCGACAAACAGGGCAAGGTTGATGAGTCCCGCCAGCTGCTTGCCAAACAATTGCAGGCTCACCCCGAGTCGGCCTACCTGCAACACGCCCTGGGCCTGTGGTTGCTGCACCATGGCGAGCGCCCGTTTGCGCTGCTGAGCCTGTCCAAGGCCGTGGAGCTGGACGCGAACAATCAGGATTACCGCTACGACCTGGCCACCACCCTGCACGCCCAGCAAGAACTGGACGCGGCGCAGCGCCAACTGGAAGAAATCGTCCAGCGCAACCCGGCCAACCGCAAGGCCCGGGTGCTGCTGGTGAACTACTGGAAGGAAACCGGCCAGTTGCAGAACGTGCAGGTGTTGCTGGCGCAGTTGGAGCAGCAAAACCCGGACGACCCGGCCTTGCAGCAGGGCCTGTAAACCTCCAATTAGTTGTAATCACACAAAGTGTGGAACCGCTACACGGCGCAATGGTCAAGTAAACAAAGGCGCCCCGCCAAGGGGTGCGCTCCCACATTTACGTGACCGAGGACACTTCTTGTCTACGTCTACAGCGCTACTCACATCAAAAGCGGCTACCGGCATCGAGGGGCTGGATAACATCCTGGCCGGCGGCCTCTCGCGCAGTCATTTGTTCCTGCTCGAGGGCGAGCCGGGCACCGGTAAAACCACGGTGGCCCTGCAGTTTTTGCAGGCCGGTGCCAAGGTGGGCGAACGCTCGCTCTACATCACTTTGTCCGAAACCGAACGTGAGTTACGCCAGGGCGCCAAATCCCATGGCTGGGACCTGGGCGACAGCATTGATATTTTTGAGCTGACCCCGCCCGAAAGCGTGCTCGACGCCCAACAACAGCAAAGCCTCTTGTACTCCTCCGACCTTGAGCTGGGCGAAGCCACCCGGCAGATTTTCGAGGCGGTGGAGCGCTTCAAGCCTACGCGCGTGGTGATCGACAGCCTCTCGGAAATCCGCTTGCTGGCGCAAAGCTCGCTGCGTTACCGCCGCCAGATCCTGGCGATCAAGCACTACTTCGTGCGGTACGAAGCCACCGTGCTGTTGCTGGATGACCTGACCACCGAATCCCTGGACAAAACCGTGCACAGCGTGGCCCACGGGGTGATTCGCCTGGAAGAACTGACACCCACCTACGGCGCCGAACGTCGCCGCGTGCGGGTAGTGAAATACCGTGGCCAGAAATACCGCGGCGGTTTCCACGACTTCACCATCATGCAAGACGGCGTGCACGTGTTCCCGCGCCTGGTGGCGGCCGAGCATCGCGGCGGTTTTGACCGGGTCACGTTGGCCAGTGGCATCCAGGGCCTCGACGCGCTGTTGGGCGGCGGCATCGAGAACGGTTCCAGCACGCTGATTCTGGGGCCTGCGGGCACGGGCAAATCGTTGATCTCGCTGATATTCGCGGTAGCGGCAGTGAACCGTGGCGAAAAAGCCGCGCTGTTTATCTTCGATGAAGAACTGGGGCTGTTATTTGAACGCATGAAAAAGCTGGGTATCGACCTGCGGGCACTGCAGGCCACCGGTAACCTGCTGATCGAACAACTGGACGCGGCCGAGCTGTCACCGGGCGAGTTTTCCCATCGGGTGCGCCGCTGCGTCGATGAGGGCGGGATCCAGACCGTGATCATCGACAGCCTCAACGGCTATCAGGCCGCCATGCCCGAAGAAAACTCGCTGATCCTGCACATGCACGAACTGCTGCTGTATCTCAACCGCCAGGGCGCCGCCACGTTCATGACCGTGGCGCAACACGGGCTGGTGGGCGACATGCAGGCGCCGGTGGACATTACCTACCTGGCCGACACGGTGATCCTGCTGCGGTATTTCGAAGCCATCGGCAAGGTTCGCCGGGCCATTTCGATCATCAAGAAACGCACGGGCAGCCATGAATCGACTATTCGTGAATACCGCATCGACGGGCGCGGCATGACCATCGGCGAACCGCTGGACGCGTTCCAGGGCGTGCTGCGGGGCATCCCCACTTACGTGGGGGCCGATGCGCCGTTGATGCAGGAACGAACGCCGTGATCGGTAAGCCTGACAGTGCTGAGCGCGCGATCATCCTTGCACCGGTGGGCCGCGATGGCGCCCTGGCATTGATGCTGCTCAACGAAGCGGGCTACGCCGGTGTGATCGTGACCGACCTGCCCACGCTGTGCCAAACGCTGGAACAAGGCGCCGGTCTGCTGATCGTGGCCGCCGAAGCCTTGCGCGGTGCAGACCTTGCGCCGCTGATGAGCTACCTGCACCAGCAACCGGCCTGGTCGGACATGCCTATCGTGCTGCTCACCCATCACGGCGGCAGCGAGCAGAACGGCTCGTCGCACCTCAGCGGCTTGCTGGGCAACGTCACGTTTCTGGAGCGCCCGTTCCACCCGGTCACGTTGATCAGCCAGGTCAGCACGTCCCTGAGGGGCCGAAGGCGCCAATACGATGCGCGGGACCGCCTGATCGACCTGAGCCAGAGCGAATTGCGCCTGCAACGCACACTCGAAACCCTGGAGCAGAAAGTCGAAGAGCGTACCGCCCAACTGCGCCATAACGAAGATGCATTACGCCAGTCGCAAAAAATGGAAGCCGTGGGGCAGTTGACCGGCGGCATCGCCCATGACTTCAACAACATGCTCACCGGCATCATCGGCAGCCTGGAGCTGATGCGCAGGCGCCTGGCACGCGGGCGCCTGGAAGACATCGAAGACTTGATCGACCTGGGCGTCACGTCCGCCAACCGGGCCGCCGGGCTGACACACCGGCTGCTAGCGTTTTCGCGACGCCAGTCGCTGGACGCCAAGCCCGTCAGCATCAACGCCCTGGCGACCGCGATGCGCGAGCTGCTCCAGCGCAGCCTCAACGAGAGCATCGACCTGGACATGCGCCTGGCCGAATCGTTGTGGACCGCCGAAGTCGACCCCAATCAGCTGGAAAGCGCCCTGCTCAACCTGGTACTCAATGCCCGCGACGCCATGCCCAACGGCGGGCGCCTGGTGGTGGAAACCGCCAACCGTACGCTGGACAGCGTGTTCAACGCCGCCTACGGTGCCCTCAGCCCCGGCGACTACGTGGAATTGAGCATCAGCGACAACGGCTGCGGCATTCCGGACAGTGTGATTAGCCGGGTGTTCGACCCCTTCTTCACCACCAAGCCGATTGGCCAGGGCACCGGCCTTGGCCTGTCGATGATTTATGGCTTCGCTCGCCAGTCCAAGGGCCACGTGACGATTCACAGCGAAGTGAACAAAGGCACCACGGTCAGCCTGTTTCTGCCGCGTTTTCTGGGCGAAGCGAAGACCGAAGAGGCGGTGAACCCCGCCCTGCTGCCGGTTGCCCTGGCGGGTGAAACCGTGCTGATCGTCGAGGACGACCCCGCCGTGCGCCTGCTGGTCAGCGCGGTGCTGGGAGAACTGGGCTACGGGTTTGTCGAGGCCAGCGACGCCAATGCCGCCGTGCCGATCATCGAGTCCGACCAGCGCATCGACCTGTTGATCAGTGACGTGGGCCTGCCTGGCATGAATGGTCGGCAACTGGCGGAAATCGGCCGGCAGATCCGCCCCGGCCTCAAAGTGCTGTTTATCACCGGCTACGCCGAACACGCCGCCTCGCGCGCAGGTTTCCTGGACCCCGGGATGCAAATGATCGCCAAACCGTTCACCTTTGACCTGCTCACCGCCACGGTGCGGGAGATGATCAGGAGCTAGCGGCTTGGGCTTGCCTATTCGGTCGTCGCTTTACCGTCAGGCCAGCAGGCGCTGGATATGCTCCTGCAGCGTATCCAGATCGAAAGGCTTGGCCAGGATCGGGGCATTGCGGGTGATGGGGCTGTCGCAGTCGAGAATCTCCTGCGGGTAGCCACTGATGAAAATCACCTTGAGTTCCGGGCGCAACTTGACCGCAGGTTCAGCGATTTGCACGCCGGAAATGCCACCGGGCAAACGGTAGTCGGTCACCATCAGGTCCAGGTGCGGCTTGGTCGCCAGGATTTCGAACGCCTGCTCGCCATCCACGGCCTTGAGCACTCGGTAGCCCAAGCCGGCCAGGTATTCCCCCAGCACGAACATAATCGATTCGTCATCTTCGACGATCAGTACAACATCTTGTGCATCTTCACTCATGGGAAGCCTTCGTCCGCTCAATTGCTGCTGATACGACCATGGGGTCACGCAGAGGTTGCGTCAATTTGACCTTTGATTTCACACCGGTTGCCCCAGTGGCAGGCACACCCGGAACAGCGCGCCCTCACCGATCCGGCTTTCTACTTCAATGGTGCCGCCATGGGCGGCCACGATCTGTTCGGAAATAAACAGCCCCAGGCCCAGACCTGCCACCACGTGGTTGGCCGACACGCGCTCGAACTGCTGGAAAATGCGGCGCTGGTTGTCCTCGCTGATGCCAATGCCGTGGTCACGCACCTCAATCCGCGCCTCGGCGTGCTGGGTGTACACCCGCACCTCGATCGGGCTTTTGGCGCCGTACCGCAAGGCGTTGGTCAGCAAGTTCGACACCACCTGTTCAATGCGAAACTCGTCCCACAAGCCTTCCACCGGCCCGTCGGCCAGCAAGCGCACCGAAGAGTCGGCCGCCGCGACCTGCGGGGCGAAATTCTCCAGCAAGTTACGCACCAATTGCGTCAAATCAAAGCGTGCCGGGCGAATCGAGAGTTTGCCGGTGCGAATGCGCGACACATCCAGCATGTCTTCGATCAGGCGGATCAAGCTCTGGATCTGGCGCTCGTCACGCTCGACCATGGCGTGCATCTTGTCCAGGGTGAACGCTGCCGCGTTGTCACGGGCCAGGTGCATCTTGCGCAGCTGGGTTTCCAGGATCAGCCCGTTGAGCGGCGTGCGCACTTCGTGGGCGACGATCGACATGAAGTCATCGCGCATCCGCACCGCCTGCTCCAGCTCGCCTTGCGTCGCCTGCAAGCGCGTCAGCAGCAACTCCTGCTCGCGGCGGCTGCGCTCCAGCGCCTCCAACTGCTGCTTGAGCGCCTTGCTCTGGCGATACAGGTCGACGAACACATTGACCTTGCTTTTGACCGCCTGGATATCCAGCGGCTTGTGCAAAAAGTCCACGGCGCCGCTTTCATAGCCCTTGAACGCGTAATTGAGCTCACGCCCGGCGGCGCTGACAAACACGATCGGGATGTTCTTGGTTTTTTCGGTGCCACGCATCAGTTCGGCCAGCTCAAAGCCGTTCATGCCGGGCATCTGCACATCGAGGATCGCCAGGGCGAACTCGTGCTCCAGCAGCAGCGACAGGGCCTCGTCGGCACTCAGCGCCTTGAATACCTGGCGGTCGTCACGTTTGATCAGCGCCTCAAGGGCCAGCAGGTTTTCCGGCAAATCGTCGACGATCAGCAGTTTGGCCTGGATAGAACTCAACATGGGGTAGATTCCAGCGAAGCCAGCAACGCAGCAATGCGGCTCAGGGTAAGGATATGGTCGGGGGTGTGCAGCGCCAGGGCCGCGCGGGGCATGATTGCCACGCGGGCCTCTTGCGGGTCCTGGACCACGGTAGTGCCGCCACACGCTTTGACGTGGGCAAGGCCGGTGGCGCCATCCTGATTGGCGCCGGTCAACAGTATTGCCAAAAGCGCCGGGCCGTAGGTGTCGGACGCGGATTCAAACAGGTAATCGATAGACGGCCTGGAATGGTGCACGCGGTCTTCCTGGCTCAACGACAGGCTGCGGTCATGCTCCACCGACAGGTGATAACCGGGCCCGGCGAAATACAAGGTGCCGGGCGCGATGACGGCCTTGTCCTGCGCCTCAAGCACCGGGATCGCCACCCGCCGGCCAAACACTTCGGCCAATTGGCTGCGGCGCTCGTCGGGCAGGTGCAACACGGTAATGATCGGCACTGCGAACCCTGCCGGAATCTGGCTGAACACACTCAGCAACGCCTCGACGCCGCCCGCGGACGCGCCGACGACAATCGCCTCGATTCCCGGGGTGGATACCGGGCCGGCCGCCGTTTCGCTCATGATTTTCGGTAGATCCGCTCTTGCTTGACCAACGGCTCGAACTGTTTGCTGTAGCCGGAAAAATCCAGGGTTTCCTTGCTGCCCAGCACCAGAAAACCGCGATGGCAGAGCGAGTCATGGAACAGTCCAAAGGCCCGATCTTGCAATTTTTTATTGAAATAAATCAATACGTTACGACACGAAATTAATTGAGTTTCAGAGAATACACTGTCGGTCGCCAGGCTGTGATCGGCAAAGGTCACATTCTCGCGCAGGGTCTTGTCGAAAATCGCGTAATCGTAAGCCGCCGTGTAGTAGTCGGCGAATGAACGCTGCCCACCGGCCTGCTGGTAGTTCTGGGTGTAGGCGCGGATGTTTTCCAGGGAAAAGATGCCTTGCTTGGCTTTTTCAAGCGACGCCGGGTTGATGTCGGTGGCGTAGATGATCGTGCGCTCCAGCAACCCTTCCTCACGCAGCAGGATGGCCATGGAGTACACCTCCTCGCCCGTGCTGCAACCGGCGATCCACACCTTGATCGACGGGTAGGTCTTGAGCAGCGGCACCACTTCCTGGCGGATCGCCAGAAAGTGCGAGGGGTCGCGAAACATCTCGCTGACCGGAATCGTCAGAAACTGCAGCAACTGCATGAACGCCGACGGGTCATGCAGCACGCGCTCCTGCAAGGCCGAGATGGTCGGGCACTCGAACTGGCGCAACGCGTGCGCCACCCGGCGCTTGACCGACGCGCCGGAGTAATCGCGAAAGTCATAGCTGTATTTGAGGTAAATCGCCTCAATCAACAGGCGCAACTCGATGTCCGCGCCTTTTTCCAAATAACTGCTTTCCAATTAAATCCTTTCCATCTTGGGTAACCACACACGTATCAACGAAAACAGCCGGTCCAGGTCGATGGGCTTGGCCAGGTAGTCGTTGGAACCTGCCGCGAGGCAGCGCTCCTGATCGTCCTTCATGGCCTTGGCCGTCACCGCAATGATTGGCAGCTTGCGCCAGCGCGGGTCCTGGCGGATCAGCGCGGTGGCTTCGTAGCCGTCCATCTCCGGCATCATCACGTCCATCAACACCAGGTCGATGTCGTCCACTTCGTTGAGCCTCTCGATCGCTTCACAGCCGTTACGACCAATGACCACGATCGCGCCTTTGTGTTCAAGGGCACTGGTGAGGGCAAAGATGTTGCGCACATCGTCGTCCACTAGCAGCACCTTGCGCCCCTCGAAGACCTTGTCGCGGCTGCGGGCGGTCTTGAGCATCTTCTGGCGTTCATGGGACAACTGCGCTTCGACTTTGTGCAGAAACAATGTCACTTCATCCAGCAGACGCTCGGGAGAACGCGCGCCCTTGATGATGATCGAGCGCGAATACTTGCGCAGCTCCGCTTCTTCATCGCGCGTGAGGTTGCGCCCGGTGTAGACAATGACCGGCGGGAACGAACAGATGTCCTCGGTGGACATGCGCTTGAGCAACTCGTTGCCAAGCATGTCCGGCAGCTTGAGGTCGATGATCATGCAGTCATAAATGTTGTCGCGCAGCAGGTCGAGGGCCTGCTGGGCGAAGCCAACGGCGGTGATTTCGATGTCATCGTCGCCGATCAGGCGGGCAATGCTGTCGCGTTGCAGGTCATCGTCCTCCACCAGCAGCACACGCTTGACCTTTTGCGTGAGCTTGGCTTCCAGGCGCGCGAAGACGTCCTTGAGTTCTTCGCGGGTGGTCGGTTTTACCGCATAACCGATGGCGCCCATGTGCATGGCGGCTTCGACCCGGTCTTCGACCGAGATCACGTGCACCGGAATGTGCCGGGTCTGGGCATGTTCCTTGAGGCGTTGCAGCACGGTCAGCCCGGAGTGGTCCGGCAGGCGCATGTCCAGCAGGATGGCGTCGGGCACGAACTGCTCGGCCAGGTTGTAGCCCTCGTCGGCGCCGTGGGCCACGAGGCAGTGGTAACCCAGCTCGTGGGCCAGGTCGAAGAGGATCCGTGCAAAGTTCGGCTCGTCCTCCACCACCAGGATGCAACGGCCGGTGAACGGCGCCTTGTCGCGGTCGTCGATAAAGCGCGGGATCAGTTCTTCATGGGCAATCGGCAGCGGCGATACCCTGACCGACGCCGGGGCCGCTGGCGGCGCCACCACGCGTGGCAACTCGATGAGTTCAGCGTCCTGGTCACGCTCCACGTACTGCTCGGGCAGGGTCAGGGTAAACACACTGCCCTGACCCGGCTGGCTTGTAACGGTGATATACCCACCCAGCAGGGCCGCCAGGTCCCGGGAGATCGACAACCCCAGCCCGGTGCCGCCGTAACGGCGGTTGGTGGTGCCGTCGGCCTGGCGGAAGGCTTCAAAAATGCTCTCTTGCTGGTCACGCGCAATCCCGATGCCCGAATCACGCACGATAAACGCAACGCCCTGCCCCGACGCCTGGGACACCGAGAGGCTGACCTGGCCACGCTCGGTGAACTTGATGGCGTTGGACAGCAGGTTTTTCAGGATTTGTTCCAGGCGCTGGCGGTCGGTGAACAACGACAGCGGCGCGCCGGCCTGCACGTCGACGCTAAAGCCCAGCTGGCGGTCGGCCGCCAGCGGCTCGAACATGCCGCGCAAGCCGTCCACCAGCCGCGCAATGCTGGTGGTTTCCGGACGCACTTCCAGCTTGCCGGCCTCGACCTTGGCGATGTCGAGGATGTCGTTGATCAGGTTCAGCAGGTCGTTACCGGCCGAATAGATCGACTCGGCAAACTTGACCTGCTCGCCGGTGAGGTTGTCTTCGGCGTTTTCGGCCAGCAGTTTGGCGAGGATCAACGAGCTGTTGAGCGGCGTGCGCAGCTCGTGGGACATGTTGGCGAGGAATTCGGATTTGTACTTGCTGGAGCGCTGCAGCTCGTCGGCACGGTCTTCCAGTTCGACCTGGATACGGTTGAGCTCGACGTTTTTACGGTCCATGGCGTCGCGCTGGTCGGCCAGTTGCTCGTTGGTCTGCTCAAGCTCGGCCTGCTGGGTTTCCAGGTGGGCCTGGGACTCCTTGAGGATGCGCGACTGTTCTTCCAACTCTTCGTTGGCGGTCTTGAGCTCTTCTTGCTGCACTTGCAACTCTTCGTTGAGCTGCTGGGTTTCGGCGAGCACTTCCTGTAAACGCTGGCGATAACGCGCCGCTTCGATAGAGGTGCCGATGTTGCCGGCGATCAGTTCCAGCAAGTCGGTGTCACGTTCCTCCAGCGGGCGCAGGAAACCCAGCTCGACCACGCCATTGACCCGGTCGTCGTCGCTGGTGGGCATCACCAGCACGCTACGGGTCACCCCCTCGCCCAGGCCGGAGCTGACCTTGAAGTAGTCCACCGGCACGTCGTCCAGGCGAATCAGGCCATCGCGCTGCACGGCTTGGCCGATAATGCCTTCGTCGGCGTAGATCGACTGCTCTTGCTGCTCCTGCTCGCGGGAAAAGCCATAGGTGGCCACCCGCTTGAGGTTGCCGTGGTCCTCGCGGATGTACAGCGCGCCCACGGCCGCGCCCATGTAGCGGGCAAAAAATTGCAGGGTGTTGCGGCCCAACAGGTTCAGCGTGGGTTGGCCAAGGACCTGCTCGGCCAGTTCGGTCTGGCCGCTGCGCAGCCAGGCTTGCTGGGCCAGGCGCTGGGCGATCTTCTGTTGTGACGCGAGGTTTGCGTTATAACTTGTTGAAAGTGTTATTAAATTCTTTCTTCCGATGTACGCCAAAAAGCCGCTGAGCCCGAGCACGAACGCCAGGTACAGGGTGACGCTGATGACGGTGGTGCGGGTGACGTCGTTATTGCGGGTGATGCGAAACTGCTGCTCCATGTCCACGGCGTCATCGTATTCGCGGCGGATCTCATCCGTCAGGCGCTTGCCCCGCCCCGCTTTTACCGCCGCACGGTAATCACCGCTCTGGCGCTGCAGGTCCACCATGGACTGGGCGTAGTTGTTCCATTCCTGTTGCAGCGATTCCAGGCGTTTGAGGCGGTCCACCTGCTCGGGGTTGTCGGCCACCAGCGCTTGCAAATTGCGCAAGTCACCAATGATGCGCGGCTTGGCCACCTCGTAAGGATCCAGGAAGTGCTCGTCGCCGGTGATCAGGAAGCCGCGCAAGCCGGTTTCCAGGTCCACGGTCAGCTTTGAGGTTTCATTGAGGTTGTTGATCACCCGGTCGGTGTGCTCCACCCACTGGATCACCGACAGCAGGTAGGTGATCAGGCACACGAAAAACACCGCGCTGAGCACACCTACACCCAACGGTAGCGCCACGTTACGGCTCAACAGGTTACGAAAGCTCTTTTCATCGACGGACGATGCGGGAGTCATGGGCATGCCTTGGCCAAATACGGAAAGCGGGGAGTTTGCCGCAAAGTCCGGCGTGTGGGCTATTTTTCTGCCGCACGGGGGCACAAACGGTCTACAGCGCCGAACGAAAAAGCACCCGACGCGCGAGGGCGTTTACACGCAGACATAGACTTTGTTTCTTACACAGCAGGGCCGCAACGCGCGGAACGCAGGAGGAGATACCCCTCACACAATGGAGCGCCTGGGAACAGGGAACCTCCCAACAACGGCGCGTATCTCTCCAAAATAGGTACCCACTTATGTTGAATCTCGTTTCGCAACAAGCCCCTGCTCCGCTGCTGGCAGGGCCGGTCACCCCGCGCCCCGTTGCATCGCCCGTCAAATCCGCACCAATGGTGCAACCCGCCCAGCCGGTAAACATACCGCCCACGTCAGGCTTTACCCTCACCGAGGCCCTGGCCCACAAGCAAAACCTCAAGACGCTGGGGCACAGGCTTGGCGAAATCGCTGCACGCCTGGGGGTCGACGCCAACCCGCAAACCGCGCAAGCCGCGATGGCGTCGACCCCGATGAGCCTGCACCCCGACTCGCCCTACCTTGGCAAAACCTCGGCCAGCACCACCGTCGAGGCGTTTATAAAAGGCCTGGGCCTGCCGCTGCCCAGCAACCATTTCCAACTCGACGGCCTGGCGGGTGCGATGACCGGCAACGCGCTGGAGCATCCGCTGGGCAACCTGGGCGGCGCGCTGTCCTGGCCATTGCCGCTGAGCCCGGACGAGCAGCGCCAGTTGCGCCTGATCACCATGAGCCACGCCCACCCACTGGGCGACAACCCGCTGGTGATGCAGCAAAAAGGCGTGCTGGAGTTCCTGAGCTATCAGTTGCAACTGCCCGCCGAAACGCTGGCCGACCCGGTCAAAACGCTGGAAGCGCTGGTGAGCACCCCGGCCGCCCAGTCAATGGGCAAGGCCCTGCAAGAACGCATGGGCGGCATTGCCACGCCCAGCAGCATCACCGACTACTTGCTGGCCGCGATCACGTTGCAGATGGACCCGGAGTCCATGACTACGCCTGAGCGCAACACCGTCGCCGGTTTTGACTTGGCCAGCCGGGCCCACTGGGGCCAACCCGCGTCTGGGGTGCTGGAGCGCTTGAGCGAACACTTGACCACCCAGAACAAGACCAGCCCCGTGATGGCCAAAGCCTCTGCTCACCTGTTGCTGGCGGGCCGGGCTCCGGAGTTTCTGGTCAAGGACATCCCCGCCAATGTCACCTACGGCAGCCCCGCCTGGGTCAGCCTGACGATTGCGGCGCGTACCCTCGAAGCACAGTCGCCGGGCAAAGTGCCGAACATGACCTTTGCCCAGGTCATGCTTGAGGCCAAGAGCGCCAGTGCGGCCAACCCGGCCCTCACCCAACACATACAGACCCACGCGGTACTGGACTGGGGGGTGGCCAACGGTGTGATTGAACCTAAACACCCCACTCGCTACACCGCCGACGAGCTGGCGACGCTGCAAACCACCTTCAACGCGCGTCAGCAGCAGATGATCAGCGCGTCGCGGGCCTACGCCACCGACCTGCCCACCCGCAAGGAACTTGCCCTGGCCGAGCTGAAACAGCGCTTTGGCGATTTGGGCGAGCTGTTTGAAGAAAAACTGATCTGGACCACCAGCGAGAAACGCGGCAAAAGCACCGACGCCGAAACCCGTCTCACGGGCTCTCACTCGATGCTGGACCTTGCCATGATGGACTTGCCCAACCCGGGCATGTTTCGGGCCACGGACAGCCGTATCCCCCTCGCAGACTTGAACGCCAACCCCAGGTTTGGCGTCACGCAGGCGTTCGATCAGCAATGGGGCAAGGCCATCGAAGACAAAAAGGCAGCGGTCAGCACCACCATCAAGCATTTGATCGCCCAACTGCCGCTGCAGGATCGCCAGCACTTCGAGTACGGCAAAATCAGCTTTTTCCAACAGGGCTCCCACACCCTGGGGATGGGGTTTACCGATAAGACCCCGCGCCCCACAGGCCAGGCGCTGCTGGTCAGCATCGAGCGGGACGGCGTCACGACCGCCTATGAAATCAACCTGAGCAAGAGTTCGATTGAACGCATCCAGACGTCTGAGGCGCGCGAGCAAACATCGCGTGAGGCCAACCGGGTGTCCACCACCCAGGCGTTCAACCCGCCCGGCATCGACGCGCACCTGCGCATGGAAAAGCGGCCGCCCAGCGACGCACCGCCCGACAGTTTCGGCTCAGCGCGCACCCAGGGCATCGCCGACACCTTCGTCCAGCATCTGGACCTGGACAACCCCACGATCAAGGAGCAAGCCCGCGGGCGCACCACGCTGGACGAACAGACAGGCCGGGCCAAAGGGGTGGAAGAGTTTTTGTTCAACCTGATCCCGTTTCGTTCGGCGATCGTCAACTTTCAGCGGGGTAACTATGGCGACGGCGCTGCGGACCTGGCGATGGACATCTTCGGGTTTCTGACCGCCGGCGCAGGCACGGCGGTCAAACTCGGCAAGGTGGGTCGTTCGGCCCTTTCGGTGAGCAGTAAAGCGCTGCTGGCCACCAAAATCATTGGTACGGCCACCGTCAGTGCCTTCAACCCTCTGGGCGGCCTGGGCGACCTGTCGGTGGGGGGCGTGCGGCTGATTGGCGGTGGCATCGACTTTCTGGCCAGCAAAGGCCTGGAGGCGGTCAACAGACTGCGCGGCGCCAGCGGCAGTTACGACCTGCTCAAGGCCGTGAGCCACCGCCATGAGGTTGCCGCCACCGGCACCTTCAAGGTCGCGGGCCGCGACATCGACACCGGCGCCGTGCTCAAGGACGGCCAGTGGTATGCGTTCTCGCCCGACACGGGGCAACCCTACGGCTCGGCGCTGAAGGACTTCACCCCGACCGTCGCGGCGGCAGGCGGTGAAATCAAGGCCGTGACCCAAGCCAATACCACTGAATGGCTGTTGAGCTGGTTTGCGACGCCGCCCAATCCCAATTTTCGCAAGGACTTTGAAACCGCCCGCCTCAGGGCGTTAAAGACCGATGCCGCAGGCTTCGACCTGGGTTACAGCGCTGCGCACCCGCCGCAGATACCGGGTTACTCCTCGGCGCTCAGTGCAGAGGACATTCAGAAACTGGCCCTGCAATCCAACCGCACTGCCACGGAGCTGGGCACGCTGGTCAGGCGCATCGAGTTTCTGGAAGAGTTGCCCAACACCTTCTATACACGGGTCGAAAACGTCAAGGCGCTCGATCTCAAGGGTTTTGAAAGCGGCTACGCGAGCGCCAACGCAGAGCTGATCGAGGGTTTTGGGCCGTCGATGAACACCACCGAACTTCAGGAACTGGCCTTGGTGCGAGGGCGCACCGCGCAGGAAGTCGGCGCGTTGTACCGGCAGATCGAAAAGCGCGCGATTGGGCACAACCTGTCGATCTCCAAAAAATTCAGTGATGACATCAAGGCCGCCGGGGGCACGGTGACGCCCATGCCCCAGGGTTTTTACCTGAGCCAGGTAAGCCCCATCTCCGGCGGGCAATGTGCCGCGTTGGCCAACACGATGGCTTACGCCGTTCAGGAGGGACGAGAAGCCACGCTGATTGAAAACTTCTTCACCGCAATGGCCTATCCCGACCATATCAACACGCAGAATTTCCGTAATAAGCTGCAGGGCTTCCAGTCCAGGCTCAGGCACGACTTTTTTGCAGGCGAACGGGCCCGGCGGCTGACCGCCACGGACATCATTGCCGAGCTGGCGAACGCCACCGCCTCCAAAAGCCTGCTGATCGGCAACGCCAAACATGGCATCAGCGCCGGGGTGACGGTGAACGGGGACACCAAACACTGGTTCTACTATGACCCGAACCTGGGGCTGGCCAAGTTCAGCAGCGAAGCGGCCATGCGTGAAGGCCTGACCCGGGCACTGAGCACGGGCTCGACCAGCCACCTGTTCCGGCCCGACCCCACCGACCTGACCTACGGCGTCGCCGACTTTAACGAGCTCCGCCTGCTGGCGGTGGTGGGCAGCATTCAGGACGCCGTCAGCCTGTTCAGGGCGCCGATTGTGATCCCAAGGCCTGCGTTGCAAAAGGTTTGACGCCATTGCCCGGCGCCGCGGGTCTGCGGCACCGGGCAATTCACAGGCCGCGCTGCGGGACATTCACCCCAGGTATCGGCACAATGCCACCTTGTTCGGGAACTTGCCGGGATGGCCATGACTCATTAGAGGATGGTCTTTGGACTGATAAATACCGGCACGTCCACCTCTAGGAATCGTCACTATGCCTGCTCCCACCCCTACCATCCTGGTCGTCGAAGACGACGCCATCGTGCGAATGCTCATCGTCGATGTGCTCGAGGAGCTGGAATTCCAGGTACTTGAAGCGGCGGACGCTGCCCAGGCCCTGGTTTTTATCGGCACTGCGGACACGCCCATCGACCTGATGATGACCGACGTCGGCCTGCCCGACATGGACGGCAAGCAACTGGCCGCCAAGGTCCGTGAGCTGCGCCCTGCCCTGCCTATTCTGTTTGCCAGCGGCTATGCGGAAAACATCGATGTGCCGCCAGGCATGCAGGTGATTGGCAAGCCGTTTTCCATCGATCAATTGCGCGACAAAGTGAGGTCCATGCTGCCTGTCGTCTAAGCGCCCCCCGCGCAGGCTTGCGGGCTGACCTCAATTCACAGAATTTACCGGGATTTACGTGACCTCAAGCCCAGAAAGCTGGAAACTCCTCGCTCTCATCCCGTCGTCAGTCAAAAGAGCTTAGGAAGGACGCAGCAACATGATCAGAAAACCGACACGCCTGCTGTTGGCGAGCCTCTCGATCTTCATGAGTTCTGGCGCCTGGGCCGACTTCACGGCCACGCCCGTCCAAGCCCGGGCCATCGCCAAGGAAGCCTACCTGTACGGCTTCCCGGTGGTGGAGATGTACAAGACCCTCTACAACCAGGCCATCGA
The DNA here is from genome assembly GCF_054071325.1 of Pseudomonas sp. SDO5215_S409. Lineage (NCBI taxonomy): Bacteria > Pseudomonadati > Pseudomonadota > Gammaproteobacteria > Pseudomonadales > Pseudomonadaceae > Pseudomonas > Pseudomonas sp. SDO5215_S409. The sequence goes on from NZ_JBSVWN010000024.1 coordinate 22,287, forward strand.
CAAGAACGGGCCGTCGTTCAAGGCCTCGTTGAACCATATCGGCAGCACCGCCCAGTCGTTCACCCCCAAAGACACCTCGATCTCCAACCCGGACACGCCCTTCTCGTTCGCCTGGCTGGACCTGCGGGCGGAACCGGTGGTGCTCACCCTGCCAAAAATCGACGACGACCGTTACGTCGGGGTGCAACTGGTCGACCTCTATACCCAGAACTTCGGCTACCTGGGCACCCGCAGCACCGGCAACAACGGCGGGCACTACATGATCGCAGGGCCGGGCTGGAAGGGTCAGCAGCCGACCAACATCGACCGCCTGGTGTACAGCGAGAGCAACATCGCCCTGGCGCTGTACCGCACGCAGCTGTTCGATGAAAAGGATCTGGGCAACGTCAAGAAGATCCAGAGCGGCTACAAGATCCAGCCCCTGAGCAGCTATGTCAACCAGCCCAAGCCGACCAAGCCGCCGAAAATCGCCTGGCCCAAGCCCATGCCCAACATGAGCGACAGCCCGCACTTGTTCCGCTACCTGAACTTCATGCTGGCCTACGCCGCGCCCCAGGACAGTGAAAAAGACCTGCTCGCGCGCTTCGCCACCATTGGCATCGAAGCGGGCAAGCCGTTTGACTTCAAGGCCCTGACCCCGGAGCAACGCAAGGCCCTGGAAGATGGGATCGCCGACGGCAAAGCCGAGTTCGCGACCTTCAAAAAGGACAAGCTGGACACCCGCCAAGTGTCCAGCGGCGACCTGTACGGCAGCCGCGACCGCCTGAAAAACAACTACCTGTACCGCTACGCCGGGGCCAGTGAACACCTCTTTGGCAACTCCGCCGACGAGACGGTCTACCTGACGTACACCCTGGACAGCGAAGGCAAACCGGCCAATGGCGCTCGGCACAGTTACCTGGTGCACTTCGCCAAGGACCAACTGCCGCCGACCGATGCGTTCTGGTCGCTGACCATGTACAACGCCAAGACCCACCTGCTGGTGCCGAGCCTGAAGAAGCGTTACCTGATCAACTCGCGGATGCTCGCCTCGCTCAAGCGCGACCCCGACGGCGGCATAACCCTGGCGCTGCAACACCACGAGCCGCCAAAGGCCGAGCAAAGCAACTGGCTGCCCGCCCCGCCCGGCCCGTTCTATGCGGTGCTGCGCATTTACCTGCCCAAGCCTGAAGTGGGCAACGGCGAGTGGAAACTGCCGCCCCTGACCCCCATCAAGTAAATCCCGCCTGCGCTCGGCAACCCCGTTAACGGGGTTGCCGAAAGTGCCATTCAATAGCCATTATTCAGACGACTTTCATTCGCCAAACAGGTAATGTGCGCCGGCCGCCCGTGTCGCGGCATCGTTGCCCAGGGAGCCCTACCGCGAATGAGTTGCTGGAATGTCCTCGGCCTGTCTGCGGATGCCGATAGCCGTACGATCAAACGTCAATACGCCCGCCTGCTGAAAAACACCCGCCCGGACGACGACCCCGAGGGGTTCCAGCGCCTTCGCGAAGCCTATGAACAGGCGCTGAACCAAAGCCTGCAAGCGCAGGAAATGCCCGCTCACCCTGTGCAGGCCCCCTTGGCGGCGGAGCCTGCGCCCATGCCCGCGCCTGCGGACACCCTGGAGCAACGCTACTCGATCGCACTGGCCGCGGGCACCGGCCTGGCGTTTGAAATAGCCCTGTTGCACCGCTGTGTCGAACAGGAGGACCTGCCGGTGGAGGACCGTCGATGGGCATTCCAGACCTTCAACTGGCTCACCGCCTGGCAGCGCCTGGAGCTGCCCGAAACGCTGATGCACGCCCTGCTCATGCAGTGCCAGACCCAATTGCAGGCCCCGTTGCGTTCAGCCCTGGAGCACGGCGATGACGAGGCGTTCCTGGCCGCCTACGCCGCACGGCACCAACAGCCCTGGCTGAGCAACCAGGCCCATGCCCAGTGGTTCAATAACGTGCTGGCCAAGCTCGTTACCAATGCCCATCGCTGGTCGCCGGCCATTTTCGATGCGGTGTGTGCAGGCCAGGGCTGGCACGGCGGCCACGGTCATACCTGCCCGCCCGATGAATGGGAGCAGATGCTCAAGCGCCAGCAAGCGCCGATGTTTCTCGCCCAGCAACGCCAGTTGGCGAGCGAGCCTGGCGCCACCGCGCAACAACGCGCCGCCCACTTGCTGTTCGCCCCCATGACGCTGCCCCAGCGGCGCGCCTATGCACAGCGCTTGAGCGCAGACGACTGGGTGGCTTGCCGGCTCTTGAGCAAAGAGATCTACACCCACCACACCGAGGTGGCCGAAGCAATGCCCGGTGGCACCGTGTATTTCTGGCAGGGTTGGGACACTGCGATAAACGCCTGGCCACTGCTGGTGGCCACCCTGGTGAGTGGCCTGGCGGGCGCCGTGATACAAGCCGATACCCTGGCGGGCAATCTGGTCCCGACGGTGGGCATGGGCCTGTTGTGGGCGCTGGGCTTTTTGATAGCAGGCAGAGTGGCCTTGCACGTCTGGAGGCCGCTGGCGCATCAATACCGTGTGCTCGATGAGCGTTTGAGCGCGCACCTGCCTCGGCAACTGAGCCCGACGCCTTTGCCCTTGCTGGTGCTGCATGACCTGATACCGGGCGGGGTAATGGCGGCCGCGCTGGGTTATCAATACGGGCCCGCGGCCAGTTTCACCCTGGCCGGTGTCCTTGCGGCGATCGGCCTGTTCAAACGCTGGGTGCCCAAAAAACCCAAGGCCTGGAAAGCACCGGCGCCTAATGCGGGCCTCGCGGCCATCTTCGTTGGCGTTGCTGCGTGCTCGCTCCTGTATGTGGGCCTAAACAGCGTCGACAGCCACTACCACGTCAATCGCAACCAAGGCTTGCAGCCATGGACCGAGCGCTTGTGCAGCCGCCTGCCACAGTCCGCCGAGGCCTGCCAGGCGCCCGCCACGCAGGCTCAATGGTATGCAAAGGAGGCCAAGCGATGAGTCCCAAATGGCTGTTGCCCATCGGGCTGGTCCTCGCCCTGGGGTTAATGGGCCTGGCAGGTGCCGCCAAACCCATCGACCAGCTGCAGTTGTGGTGGGACAAGCGCGACGGCCCCGAAACGGCCAGTGCCAACGCCCTGGCGCCCCTCATCAACTGCATGAACCGGGTCGACCGGGACTGGCGCCTGTTTTATTTCGGGTACACCCACGGGCAATGGTTCAGGCCGTCGCTGTTTGATGAACAGACCGACGAATCCCTCAAGGCCATGAGCAATGCACTGAAGGAGTTCGGTGACCGCGACGAATATGCCGGCCGCGAATTGCACGGTGATATTTGCACGCAACGCATCACCGACCGGCTGGCGCAACTGTCGCCCGGCAGCCCGTTGATCGACGCGGGCAGGCAGTACGTGAAAGCCCTGCAGGCCGTCACACCGCTGGTCGACAGCTTTGACTTCTACCAACGGATGGGCTCGAAGAACTTTAAGCCGCCCCGCACGGAAGACGCCCAGGCGTTGGCGGTCAGCGGCGCGGACTACATGCAGGCCTCCACCGACCTGCATCAGCGCCTGATGCTTGAAGACATACGCTTGCGCCCTGCCCAACTGGCGCGCTTGCAGATCCGCTTTGGTCAGGACCGGTATTGGCATTTGCTCAATTACATGATTGCCGCACGCACCGCCGTCGATGAAATCGAACAGGGTGTACGCCGCGCCGACCTGACCCCGAGCACCCTTGCCCCGCTGATCGAGGCCGTGCAAAGCGCCGCCCAAAACGGCAAGGCGTATGTAAACACGCACCCTGCCAGCGCCGCCGACGCGTTTGCCAGCCACCTCTGGCAAACCCTCGTCCCGCCCGCCGACGCCTACCTCGAGGCCCTGCAAACCCTGCAACAACACTGGGATAAACACGCAGCACCGCAACAACTGAGTGACGACTATTACCTCGTCACCCGCCGCTACGACATCCTGCTCAGCTATTACAACAAACTGGCCCGCAGTACGTACTGAGGGTCAGTGCTGCAACTTCACATACGACTGGTGCAAGTCTGACGCCCAGCCATCAATGACGCTTTTCACGTCATCAGGCTTCATCACCTGCGCATCGTTGGCCAGGGGCTTGCCCGTGCCCTTGCGCACCACCTGGGCGACGATCCGGCCAGTGGCACCGTCGATGAACTGCGCCTCGGTGGCCAGGGTGGTTTCCTGGTCTCGGATGCCCGCGCCCGTACTGACCGCCGCTGCGACCAGGGCCACCGGAATGTATTCATAGGGCTTGAGGCTTTGCGTGTGGCTGCTGACCGCCGTGATCGCCGCCCGCACCACAATCACCCCTGGGCCCGGCCCGTCAGACAGCGGCAGCGACTTGACCAGCTCGCGCTTGAGCGCCTCGTTGTAATAACGGTTGATGCCATTGAGGGTACTTTGGGGGATCTTGCCGGTGGCCTGCGGCTTGGGGAAAAACTGCGTCGGCTCGATATACACCGAGGTATAGCGCCGCACTTCAAGGTCGGGGCTCACCCAGCGCATCACATCGGCCCCGGAAGGTGACTTGGCGGGAGCCAATTTGCTGTAGTCCGCAAGAAAACCCGAGTATTCATCCGGCGGGGTCAAGGTGCTGGCACACCCCAATAGTGCCAGTGAGGCGATGCACAGCGTGCCGATCATTAATCCTGGTTTCATGGTGGCGCTCCTTGGCGGCTGTCCGGCGACAGCGGAACGGTAGGTATAGCCAATTTTGCGCAAGCCCGTGCGCCCGACGGCAACTGCACCGGTCATTTGTTGGCCAACTGCATAGGACGCACGCGCCGCCATTGGCTAAGGTAGGCGTTTGCCACATCCCTTCAGGAGCACCGCATGCGCACCATCGGCCTTATCGGCGGCATGAGCTGGGAGTCCAGCGCCGAGTACTACCGCCTCATCAACCAACAGGTACGCGACCGCCTCGGGCCGCTGCGCTCGGCGCAGTTGTTGATGTACAGCGTGGACTTCGGCCCGGTGGAACAAGCCCAGCACGCCGGGCGCTGGGACGACGCGGCACGGATCCTGGAAGACGCCGCCCGCCGTCTGCATGCCGGCGGCGCCGAGTGCATTGTGCTGTGCACCAACACCATGCATTTGGTGGCGCCGCGCATTGAAGCGGCGGTGCCGGTGCCGTTCCTGCACATTGGCGATGCCGCCGCCACCGCCGCCGTGGCGGCCGGCACCCTGACCGTCGGCCTGCTGGGCACCGCGTTTACCATGGAGCAGGACTTTCTCAAGGCTCGCCTGGCCAGCCATGGCCTGACCGTGCTGGTGCCCGAGGCCGACGAGCGCCAGGCAGTGCACCGGATCATTTATGACGAGTTGTGCGTGGGGGTGATCAACGACGCGTCACGCACGGTCTACCAGCGAGCGATCGCATCCCTCGCTGCACGCGGCGCCCAGGCGATTATCCTGGGCTGCACGGAAATCAGCCTGCTGGTCAAACCGCCGCACAGCGTGTTGCCGCTACTGGACACCACCGCGCTGCATGCACAGGCGGCGGTGGCCTTTGCGCTGGGGAGTTGATCAGCGCTGACGCAGGCGCGCCATGCTCAAGGTGTCGACGAAAACGCCGTCACGCACGGCGTAATCACGCAGCCGCCCCTCGACCTCAAACCCAAACGTGCGGTACAGGCCTTGGGCGGCTTCGTTGTCGGCATACACCGTCAACTCCACCCGGTGCAGGTTCATCCAGTTGTCGGCCACCTCCAGCGCGGCCGCCAACAACTGACGCCCCACACCTTTGCCCTGCCACCCCGTCGCCACAGCCATCCCGAGGCTGCCGACATGGCTTTGACGCACCCGCAGATATTGCTCCAAGCCGATATTGCCGATCACTTCACCGGCGTGCACCGCCACCAGTTGCAAGCGGCGCTCGTCGTTGGTCACCAGGCGCTTGCGCCACATTTCAACGGCCTGAAATGGCATTTGCAGCACCTGGCGGCACACGGCCGGGTCGTTGTAGAGCGCGGTGATGCCGTCCAGGTGGGCTTCGGTGAAGCGTTGGATAACGATTTGAGGGTCCGGAGTGTGCACGCGATCATCCTTGTTTATGCAGGGGGCAATGTCACCGCCAGAAAGGCACTTTCCGAAACAATGCCCTGCGGGTTGAAAGCCACGAGTCTAACTTGATACTCCTTGCCAGGTGTCAAGCCACCGAACTGATACCTCACCGGCAGTGGGCTGGTTTCATTGAGGACCACTTGAGCCCTCTCCATATCTTGATGGGCAATCTCCCATCCTGAAGCGCTCGACGTCCGGCTCCACAACACACGCAACCAGTCCGGGCCCAGGGTTTCGAGGCTCAAGTCTGTGGGTGGCCGAGGACGAAGCCCCCGATGAGTCACGACTTTCAGTTGAACCGGCTCTGAAGCCCCCGCCGTATTGGTCGCGGCGATATTGACGGTGTAGAGCAGGTTTGACGCAGGGCTGGGGAAGACCAGCAGGTATTCCAGCGCCTGTGTCTCGACGGTCTGCACATCTTCCGGGTTTTGGTCGTGGTAATAGCTGACCTGATAAACAAGGTTGCTGCCCCGCGCCGCTGGCCACTTGAACAGCACGTCGTGCACGAACTCGCCTTGGGCTGGCGGGTAATACACGTCCACATAGGGCACTTTGCCGGGCATCTGCGGAATCACCGGCGTGTCATCTTTGAGCGGAACCGCCGTGGTCCCGCCCTCGCGCCCGCCCCCCGACACCCTGAAGGTATACCGCACGCCGGTCGTCAGGCCCCCGACGGCCACTTCGACACCCTCCACCGTGTAGGTCACCGGATCGCCAAACGGAAACTCCCACCAGGTGAAACTGTAAGTAACCGAAGGGTCACCATCCCAGGCAAGCGTCAGGGCGGTGGGGGTATTTTTGATCACACGCACGTTTAAATTGGCATTGCGGGCATCGTTCATGAAGTGAACTCCCAAAACCGGCTGATGAGTCTCCGTTCACGGAGGGGCAGGCTTATTGAGTCGCCACGACGAACATCTGTCTACTGTCACAATTCACAGGTCGGGCGGTACTTCTGACCGGTGGTCTTCGACTGGTTAGGGTTTGGCCACGCGCCACACCCTGGCAATGTCCCTCGCCCGCTCGCGCAACAAGCGCGGGGCGTCTTGGCAGGCTTGCTCAAGGGTCATGGGGCCACTGGTCAAGGCAAACGCCGCGTCCACGCCGTGGGCGTACATCTGCTCGTAGCCGTCGCCCAAGGTGCCCGCGATGACGATCACCGGCACGCCCTGGCGACTGGCGATGCGCGCCACGCCGAACGGGGTTTTGCCGCGCAGGGTCTGGGCGTCGAAGCGGCCCTCCCCGGTGATGACCAGGTCGGCGCTGCGTACGGCGTGTTCCAGGCCCACCAGTTCGGCCACCACCTCTACGCCCGCTCGAAATTGCGCACCCAGAAAGGCTTTGGCGGCAAACCCCAAGCCACCGGCGGCGCCGCTGCCGGGTTCGTCACGCACATCCAGGGGCAAGACCTTGGTGCAGTGGTCGGCAAAGTGGCTAAGGGCGGCGTCCAGCTGTTCGACCTGCGCGGGCGTCGCGCCTTTTTGCGGGCCGAAGATGGCCGAGGCGCCGTGGGGGCCGCACAGTGGGTTGTTGACGTCGGCGGCGATGTCAAAGCGCACGTGGGCCAGGCGCGGGTCCAGTTGCTCAAGGCTGATGCGCGCCAGGTTCGCCAGGGCCAGCCCACCCGGGGGCAGGTGCGCGCCGGCCGCGTCGAACAACTGTGCGCCCAGGGCCTGCATCGCCCCGGCGCCTGCGTCGTTGGTGGCGCTGCCGCCAATCGCCAGGATGATGCGTTGCGCGCCAGCATCCAGCGCCGCGCGGATCAGTTCGCCGGTGCCGAAGGTGGTGCTGGTGCACGCATCTCGCTGGCCGGTGGGCACCAACTGCAAGCCGCTGGCCTCGGCCATTTCGATAATCGCGGTGTGGCTGTGCGCCAGCCAGCCCCAATGGGCCTCGACGGTGCCGCCCAGCGGGCCCTGCACGACGTGGCTGCGCAGCTCGCCATTGCACGCGGCCAGCACCGATTCCACAGTCCCTTCGCCCCCATCCGCCATCGGGCATTTGACCAACTCTGCCTCGGGCCACACCGTGGCCAGCCCTTCGGCGATGGCCTGGGCCACGTCTTCGGCACTCAGGCTGTCTTTGAATGAATCGGGGGCGATGATGATTTTCATGGGTTTTCTCCGTTTTTTATGACACCCATGCTGCCAGTTGACCGCGACGATGACGCCGGTCGCCTGCACAAGTACGTCGCCGGTTTATTGTTCATTACGACAAAGTCTGCGGCAGCAGCTGCACACCCAGATACAGCGACAGCATGCCATCGAGGGTCAGGGGGTCGACACCGCTCAATTCGGCGATGCGCTCCATGCGATAACGCAGGCTGTTGCGGTGGATCCCCAGTGCGTCGGCGCAGGGTTGGCTCTGGCCGTCGTGCTCGCACCAACTGCGCAGCGTGGCCAACAAATGGCCGTTGCTGTCTTTGGCCAACACCTGCCGCAAGGGGTTGAGCAACTCATCAAGGGCATCGTCGTTACGGTGGCGCCACAGCATCACCGGCAGGCGGTAACGGTTGAGAATCAACAGGCGCGTGTCGGGCAATATGTCCCGCCCGTAGGCCAGCAAATCCCCCACACGCCGGTAACTGCGACGCAGCCCTGCCAGCCCGTCAGCCTGCCCGCCCACGGCCATGCGCAGCACGCTCCAGCCCAGGCTGTCGAGTTTTTCCAACAGGCGCGGGTGATCGACCGCCAACGAGGTGGGCCGGCACCACAACAAGGAATACTGCGCGGAGCTGACACACCAGCTGTCCGGGTAGCGCGAACTCAGCCAGGTGCTCAACGCCTCGGCCGACTGGCCCGGGCCCAGCTCGAATAAATAAGGGGTGCGCGCCAATTGCGGCCTGAGTCCCAATTGCTGGGCTTCGTCCACCAGGCGCGGGGACTCGCCGGTTTCGGCCAGCAGCAAGGCCAGCAGATCATCGCAACGCTGGCGCCGCCAATGCTGTTCGGCCTGTTGGTGGCGCTGGCTGACGAGCATTTCTGCGGTCATGCGCACCAGTTGCGCGTAGGTACGCAACTGCTCCGGCTCGCCGGTGATGCCCAGCACGCCAATCAGCCGATGGTCATGTAACAGGGGTAGATTGATGCCCGGCTGCACACCTTTGAGGTGCTTGGCGGTCTGGCTGTCGATTTCCACCACCCGTCCGTTGGCGAGCACCAACTGCGCGCCTTCATGCCGCGTATTGATACGCTCCGGCTCGCCACTGCCCAGAATCAGGCCCTGGCTGTCCATGACGTTGACGTTATACGGCAGGATGGCCATGGTGCGGTTGACGATATCCTGCGCCAAGTCATGATCCAGCTCGAACATAGGGACATATTCCTGCAAAAGCGTGGGTTGTTCAGCAGCACAGCGCAAAACACGCTTCACTGTGCGCCAGCACAAAGACACTGACGTTGGGGTAACCGAGACTAACGGCGACTCACGTTACCCCTGCATCGCGAAAAATCATAATAAAGAGAGACTGCCATGTCACAGCGCCCCGCCACCTTCCAGGCCAACGATGACGATAAAAATGCCGTATACAAGCGCATCACCCTGCGCCTGATTCCCTTCATTTTCATTTGCTACCTGTTCAACTACCTCGACCGCGTGAACGTCGGTTTTGCCAAGTTGCAGATGCTCGATGCCCTCAAGTTCAGCGAAACCGTGTACGGCCTCGGCGCCGGGATCTTTTTCATCGGCTACGTGCTGTGCGGCGTCCCCAGCAACCTGGCGCTGACCAAATTCGGTCCACGGCGCTGGATTGCGCTGATGATGATTGTGTGGGGCACCTTGTCCACCTGCCTGCTGTTTGTGAGCACGCCCACGCATTTCTATACCCTGCGCCTGTTCACCGGCGCCGCTGAAGCGGGCTTTTTCCCGGGCGTGGTGCTGTACCTCTCGCAGTGGTTCCCGACGTTCCGTCGCGGGCGGATCATGGCGCTGTTCATGTCGGCGATCCCGGTGTCGGGCCTGCTGGGCAGCCCGTTCTCCGGCTGGATCCTCAACCACTTCGCCGCAGGCCAAGGCGGCCTTGCGGGTTGGCAGTGGATGTTTTTGCTGCAAGGTATTCCGACGGTGATTCTCGGGGTGCTGGCCTACTTTCTGCTCAGCGACAGCTTTGCCAATGCCCGCTGGCTTACCCCCCACGAACGCGCCGTGCTGGAAGCCGACCAGGCCACCGACCTCGCCAACAAGCCCAAGACTACCAGCGATTCCTTGCTGGAAGTTTTCAAAAACCCAGCCATTTGGGCGTTCGGCCTGATTTATTTCTGCATCCAGAGCGGCGTGTACGCGATCAACTTCTGGTTGCCGTCCATCATCAAGAACCTGGGGTTCAGCGATAACCTGGTGATCGGCTGGCTCAGCGCCATTCCCTACCTGCTGGCCGCCGTGTTCATGTTGCTGGTGGGCCGCTCTGCCGACTTGCGCAAGGAGCGCCGTTGGCATTTGGTGGTGCCCATGCTGATGGGCGCGGCCGGCCTGGTGATTGCCGTCAATTTTGCCACCACCCCGGCCATCGCCATCCTCGGCCTGACCCTGGCCACGATGGGCGCCCTCACCGGCTTGCCGATGTTCTGGCCAGTGCCCACCGCATTGCTCAGCGCGGGCGCGGCGGCGGGCGGCCTGGCGTTGATCAATTCCATGGGCCAGATGGCGGGGTTTCTGAGCCCTTACATCGTCGGTTTCGTGAAGGACGCCACCGGCTCAACCGACATCGCGCTGTACCTGCTGGCCGCCGTGATTGTGGCCGGTAGCCTGCTGGCCTTGCGGATGACCCGCACGCTGCGGGTCTGACCGTACTCGACCACCGGCCCTATTGTTCAGTAGACGATGGGCCGGTTTTGCAGTGGGCGTCCCGCCTCCACGTCCAACTGCCAGGGCTGCTTTTCTTTCGGGGCTTGCGGCGGCTTTCCTTCGGGCTGGTTCAGGGTGGCGAGGATCGAGTCAATGATCGCGTTGGTTCCTGGAAACGGTGTGAGCGGGTTGACGCTGGACATAGGCAGAACTCCTGACGTGAAGCCTGCCCGAAGTGGGCAGGCGACCGTTGCGTGGTCCGGGGCGCCGATTCAGTTCCTCACAACGGCACGCCGCCCTCACCCTGCGCGTCTCGAAAAGCCCTGGGCGATTGGCCCACGACCCGCTTGAAGGCATGGCTGAATGAGCTTTCGGACGCATAACCGAGCGCGTCGGCCAACTGGCCCACCGATTGGCGCGCCCCCCGTAGCGCTTGCATGGCCAGCAGCATGCGCCACTGCGTCAGGTACGCAATGGGCGCAACACCTGCCACCGCGCGGAAATACGCCGCAAAACCGGCCCGGGACATGGCCGACGCCTTCGCCAGCGCTTGCAGGCCCCAATCACGCCGGGGTTCGCTGTGCATCAGGCGCAGCGCCGGGGCCAGTCGCGGGTCGGCCACTGCCCTTAGCCAACTGGCCGACACCGGGGTGTGGGAGGCGAAATACGCACGCAAAATATGAATGAACATCAGGTGCGCCAGCTGCGCCGAGGCGGTTTTGGCGCCCGGCGAGGTGCCCTCGCATTCGCGCAACAGCTCGCTGAGCAGCCATTTGAGCGATTGTGCCTGCGCCGACTTGCCGTCGACGTGAATCAGCGGCGGCAACGTATCGAGCAGCAGCCGCCCATGGTCGGCGTTGAGGTCGACCTTACCGCCAATCATGAAAAAATCATCGCCGGTGCCATGCTCGACCATCAGGCCGGTGCGCTGCGCCAGCAACGTGTCCAAGGGCACCGGCTGCACGCCGGGAGCACTTGCCAGCACGTGGGAGCGTGGCGTGCACAACAGGAAAACATCGCCCTCTTCGACGCGGACCGGCGCGGCGGCACCTTGCATCTGTAACCAGCAACGGCCGCGCTGCACGCCCCAGAACTTGATCTGCGGCGAAGCGGGAAACGCAACAGCCCACTCGCCCCCGGTGGTCAGCCCGCCGGACACCACGCAACGGGCACTCAGTAGTTCCAGGTAATCGGAAAAAGCATCCACAGTTCTAGACTCTCGCGCATATAAGACAGATTCATGTGCATTCTTCGTCCAATCATCGCCGATTAAGCTGCAACCTCCAACCTTGTGAGGATGTGCACATGACTCAACGCAACTGGCTGATCACGGGCGTCAATTCAGGCTTTGGCCGCGAAATGACCGAGCAACTGCTGAGCCGGGGGGACCGCGTGGCTGGCACCACGCGGGACCTGGCCGCGCTGGATGACCTTAAGGCCCGGTACGGCGGCAGCCTGTGGTTGGCGACCCTGGACGTCAGCGACGGCCCGGCGATCCAGTCGGTGGTGCGCAGCGCCTTCGCGGCACTGGGCCGTGTCGATGTGGTGGTCAGCAACGCCGGTTATGGCCTGTTCGGCGCCGCCGAGGAGGTGACAGACGAACAGGTCGCCCATCAGTTAAAGACCAACCTGGCAGGCTCCATTCATCTGGTCCGGGCCGCACTGCCGTTGCTGCGGGCACAAGGCGGCGGGCGGATCCTGCAGCTTTCCAGCATGGGCGGCCAGGCCGTGTTTCCCGGCGGCTCGCTGTACCACGCAACCAAATGGGGCATCGAAGGGTTCATCGACTCAGTGAACCTGGAGGTCGGGGTGTTCGGTATCGCCTGCACGCTGGTCGAACCCGGTGCTGCGCGCACGCAATTTCGGTACGCCAGCTCAAGGCTGGGCCCGAGAAATGCCGCCTACGACCAGTCGCCCGCCAGCCATGCCAGACGGATGATCGAAGATGGCACCCGCCTGCCGTTGGGCGACCCGGCAAAAATGGTCAAGTTGATGATCGACAGCGTCAACCAAAACCCCGCGCCAAAACGACTGGTGCTGGGCAGTGACGCCTTTACGGTGATGCACAAGCAACTCCAGGAGCGCCTGGCGGAACTGGAAACGCAGAAGGCGCTCGCGTTTTCGACTGATTGCAAAGAGCAGCTGTAAAAACCTTGTGACGCCTTGAGGCCGGCAATGGCCATTCAAGCTTGTTCCGGGAGGCTGCTCTCTGGTATTGGATGGTCACTGTCACCCCCTCCAAGGAGTTCACCATGATTTACCGCACACTGGGCCAGTCCGGGCTGAAGGTCAGCGCACTGACCCTGGGCAGCATGATGTTTGGCGAACAGACCCACACCGAAGACGCCCTGCGCATCATCGACAAGGCGTGGGACCAGGGCATCAATTTCATCGACACCGCCGACGTTTATACCGGCGGGCGCTCGGAAGAAATCGTCGGTGAGGCCATCGCCCGTCACCGGCCGGACTGGATCCTGGCCTCCAAGGTTGGCATCGGCCCGGCGGACGGCCTGCCGAACCGCAACGGGCTGAGCCGCAAGCGCGTGTTCAATGCGCTGGAAGACAGCCTGCGTCGCCTCGACACCGACTACCTGGACATCTATTACCTGCACCGCGAAGACCTGGACACCCCGCTGCAAGTGACGGTGTCAGCCATCGGCGACCTGATCCGCCAGGGCAAGATCCGGTATTGGGGCCTGTCCAACTACCGCGGCTGGCGGATCGCCGAGGTGGTGCGCCTCGCCGATCAACTGGGCGTGGACCGCCCGGTGATCAGCCAGCCGCTGTACAACATCGTCAACCGCCAGGCCGAGGCGGAACAAATCACCGCCGCCGCCGCGTACGGCCTGGGCGTGGTGCCGTACAGCCCGCTGGCACGCGGGGTGCTCAGCGGCAAATACGCCCCCAACGTCACCCCCGAAGCTGGCAGCCGCGCCGGGCGCCAGGACAAGCGCATCCTGGAAACCGAATGGCGGATGGAGTCGTTGCACATTGCCCAGCAGATCCAGCAATACACCCAAGGGCGCGGGGTGGGGATCGTGGAGTTCGCGATTGCCTGGGTCCTGAACAACGCGGCGGTGAGTTCAGCGATTGTGGGCCCGCGCACCGAGGCGCAATGGGATGCGTACACCGGTGCGTTGGCCGTGCAGATCACCGCCGAGGACGAGGCGTTCATCGACTCGCTGGTCACCCCGGGGCACGCGTCCACACCCGGCTTCAACGACGTGAGTCACTTTGTGTCCGGGCGGGCTGCGCGGGGTTGAATCGCGCCTGACAGCCAACAGTGAGTGGTGTGCCCGACGCTCACTGGCAGGGCCATGGTCAGTCCAGGGGAACATCCAGGCTGACCTTGACCCGGTCCATCACCACGATGCTGCGAAACCATTTGATATTGCGGTTCTCATAGAACAGCTTGCGCGCCAGGGTTTCGTAGGCCTTCATGGTTTCCACCACGATCACCAGCATGAAATCCGCATCGCCGGTGACGTAGTAGCACTGCTGCACCTGGGGTATCGACATCTGCGCCTTGAGCGCGTCCAGGTCTTCGATGTGCGTTCGCTCGGCGTGCACCTCCACCAGAATCGTGATGGGTTTGCCCACCGCGTCCCGATTGACCACCGCCGTATTGGCCGTGATCGCCCCGCTCTGCTCCATGCGCTTGATGCGCCGCTGCACGGCGGCGGTCGACAGGTTGACCTGCTCGCCGATCACCCGTAAGGCGGTGGTGTTGTCGTGCTGCAAGCGCTTGAGAATCGCAAGGTCGAAATCATCAAGCAGCGGCTGGGGGCTGACGGGCATGCAAAGGGTCCTGGGCGGTGAGAAAATTTCCCATAAGATGCCGTAAAACAGAGCAAACGTCTCACCTCAAAAGCAATATATTCCCACCGTGAAATCCCCCTCTTCCCCCTGAATCGGTTTACGCGAGGACAGCGTGTCTAAAGGTGTTGCTTTATCGGTATCGGCCTCGGTGTTGTTTGCCGTGATGTATTACTTCACTTCGTTGCTCACGCCGTTGAGCGGCCTGGAGATTTTTGGCTGGCGCATGCTGCTGACGGTGCCGTGCATGACCGTGTTCATGGTGCTCAGCGGTGAATGGCGGCGGGTGTGGGAGTTGGCGCGGCGTCTTTGGGCCCGGCCCCGGCTGATGGGCGGCGTGCTGGCCTCGTCGGCCTTGCTGGGGGTGCAGTTGTGGCTGTTCATGTGGGCGCCGCTCAACGGGCGCAGCCTGGACGTGTCGATCGGTTATTTCCTGCTGCCGCTGACCATGGTGCTGACCGGGCGCCTGGTGTACGGCGAACGGCTGTCGCGGCTGCAACAAATCGCGGTATTTTTTGCCGCCATCGGCGTGTTGAACGAGCTGATCCAGGTGGGTGGCTTTTCTTGGGCCACCCTGGTGGTGATCATCGGCTACCCGATCTACTTTGTGCTGCGCAAACGCCTGGGCACCGATCACTTGGGCGGGCTGTGGCTGGACATGGCGCTCATGCTGCCGGTGGCCTGGTGGTTTGTGCAAAGCGGTGAACAAGGCTTTGCCGTGCTCGACGCCCACCAGAAACTCTATGCGCTGATTCCGCTGCTGGGCCTGATCAGTGCCTCGGCGCTGGTGGCCTATATCATTGCCAGTCGCCTGCTGGCGTTCAGCTTCTTCGGCCTGCTCAGTTATGTGGAGCCGGTATTGTTGCTGGGCGTGGCGTTATTGCTGGGCGAAAGCATCAAGGCGGGGCAATGGCTGACCTACATTCCCATCTGGCTGGCGGTGATGGTGCTGGTGTTCGAGGGGTTCAAGCACCTGGTGCGGCACCGCAAGGCGTGAGGTCGTGGGGTGTCCATACCCCGGCGGGCCCGTTTAGCCCGCGGTGTCGTCCTGAGGCGGCACTACCCGCTCGAGCACCCCGGCCACGCCCCCCAGCGCCTCGCGGGCCATGCCGTAGTTCGGGATGACGCTTTGCAACTCGTCGCCAATCACTTGCAGCGCGGTGTCCATGGTTTTTTGATCGATACCAAAGAGATCGCCGATCCGGTTGCCCTGATTCAACGCCAGCAAGGTGCCGGTCAGCGGGTTCTTGGCGATGGCTTCGATGGACATCGCGATGTCAGCTGGAATGCCCAAGGCCTCCAGCGCCTCTGCCAAGCCGTGACCCGGGTTACGCAACTGGTCGAGAAACGCCTCGTAAAGCCCGCGAAGGTTGTTGGCGCCCACGTTATCGAGGGCGGCACTGGCCACCGTTGCACGGTATTCACTCATCGACATCAAGATGAGCGGGGCCTGATTGTTCAACCCGTTTTTTACGAAATAGAAGCCATCCTTGCTGCCGCCGTGCAGGTTGCCGTGGGCGTCGTATTTGTACAGCACCGCTTTGCCGTCCGCCCGGGTGCCGATGTAGGTTGCGTTGCCGTCGGGCTCGATCTTGTGCAGGCGTGTGTTGCTCAAGCCGTTCACGTGAACCGGCGGCACCGTGACGTCTTTGTGCAGCCGGGTAAAAATATCGTCCCGCTCATAGCCATAAGGACCGACCACTGCGTTGGTATCATCGTCGGCGAACCGCGCCAGCGTGGCGTTGACACGCGCCACCTGCGTGGGCGCTGCCGGATAGGAAAAATGCTCGGCAAAGTTGGCCCGCTGCTCTGGGTCCGCGGCCACCGCTTTAAGCCAGGCGGTCAGGTCTGCCTCGGTGTCGAACTCGAAAAACGTGCCCCCCTCTGCACCCGCCATGTACAGCAGGATATTCGGCCCCGCCTCAGTCGCGGGCACGCGCTTGACCATCACGATATCCGTCGACTGGGCGCCATCCACCGCAAAGGTCGACACCTGCGTGCCGGGTGCTCCCCGTTTGAACGGGTGCACAGCGGCCTCGGCCAGCACCCGCCCGCTGCGGCTGAGCGTGGTGTCCAGGTAAGCGTGTTGAGCGCTGTCCAGGTAGGTCTTGCGCGCCTCGCCCGTGGTACGCCATTCGTTGATCAGCGCGGTCGGAAGCACCCGGGGCGGCGGTTCGTTGGCCACCGTCGGAGCGCGGGTAGCAAAGGGGTTGGAAGCAATACTGGTCATAGGAACCTCTCATCGAAACACGCGGCATCGTTACCGCAAGGGGCGAGATGCTTCCCGCCGTCCTGTCGGCTGTGTGGGCGACAGGTTTCGATGTGTTCCGGACACACTGATTGCCAGGTATGAAAAAGCCCAGCAAAGGCACACCTTTACCGGGCTTGGTGGGTGGCGCAGGAATCAGTCGGCGGTCAGCACGCCCCGGCGCAACTGGTCACGCTCGATGGACTCAAACAGCGCCTTGAAGTTGCCTTCGCCAAAACCGTCATCGCCCTTGCGCTGGATGAACTCGAAAAATACCGGCCCCATCAGGGTTTCCGAGAAAATCTGCAGCAACAGGCGCTTGTCACCGGCTACCGACGAGCCGTCCAGCAAGATGCCACGGGCTTGCAGTTGGTCCACGGGCTCACCGTGGCCAGGCAGGCGGCCCTCGAGCATTTCGTAGTAAGTGTCGGGGGGCGCGGTCATGAAGCGCATGCCGATCTTCTTCAACGCATCCCAGGTCTTGACCAGGTCGTCCGTGAGAAACGCCACATGCTGGATGCCCTCGCCGTTGAACTGCATCAAAAACTCTTCGATCTGCCCGGCGCCCTTGGACGACTCTTCGTTCAAGGGGATGCGAATCATGCCGTCCGGAGCACTCATGGCCTTGGACGTCAGGCCGGTGTATTCGCCCTTGATATCGAAGTAGCGCGCTTCGCGGAAATTAAACAGTTTTTCGTAGAAGTTGGCCCAGTACACCATGCGCCCGCGGTACACGTTGTGGGTCAGGTGATCGATGACCTTAAGGCCTGCGCCCGGCGGGTTGCGGTCTACGCCGTCGATGAAGACGAAGTCGATGTCGTAGATCGAGCTGCCTTCACCGAACCGGTCGATCAGGTACAACGGCGCGCCGCCAATGCCCTTGATGGCTGGCAGGTTCAGCTCCATCGGGCCGGTTTCGATGTGAATCGGCTGCGCACCGAGTTCCAGCGCCCGCTTGTAGGCCTGCTGCGAGTCCTTGACCCGGAACGCCATGCCACACACCGACGGGCCGTGCTCGGTCGCAAAGTAGGAGGCGATGCTGTGGGGTTCGTTGTTGAGGATCAGGTTGATCCCGCCCTGGCGATACAGGTGCACGTTTTTCGAACGGTGGGTGGCCACCTTGGTAAAGCCCATGATCTCGAAGATGGGTTCCAGGGTGCCGGGCACAGGGGACGCGAATTCGATGAATTCAAAGCCCATCAGGCCCATCGGGTTTTCGTATAAATCTGCCATGGTCGGCGCCTCATCATGCTTGTCGTAAATAAAAGGTTATTGGCGGGCAAGGATGGAAGCGGCAGGCGGCGCACAGGAAATACCCCGCACGCTGCGGGCGAGGAAGTCACCGTAAAGGAGTTGGAACCCGAGTTGCTTCATGGCTGGTTCAGTCTCTTTCGCGCGAGGCTTGCGTGAGCGCAGGCGTTTATTCTTTTATGCGTAAATCGATTCTACACAGCGTAACGGCATTTGTCCGTACTCCTATCAAATCCCTCTGACCGGGTCGGTGCAAGGGGTTTGTTGGCTAAGGCCCTACAACGGTGGCGTGTTGGCGGGTCAGGCCATCGTCATCAAGGGTGGTGAACCTAAGCGGCCCGGTGCCGGTGCCCGGCAGCCCCGGCATAAACACCGTGGCCGTGGACTGCGGCGTGATCATCGGCGGGCGATCGCTGTGGTATTCGCTGCCCGACACCGTCAGCGCCACACGGGACAAGGTCACGTGGTAGGCCGTGGGGTTGCGCACCTGCAGCCCGTCACCTGTCAGTCGCCACACCAGCGCGCCGGGTGCGTCATCGGCGCGGCCAGGCAAACCGGCCGGTCGCAGGAACACTTTGATGCGGGTGCGAAAGGCAAATTGCAGGTGACCCGCCGCCGCATCGCCGTTCGCTGTCGGCCGGATGGCCAGCACGTTGAGCCAATAGACCGATTCGCCCTCAACCGCGCCGCCCGCGGTTGGCGTACCGTGGTAGCGCACCCGCAACGCCCTGCCCTTGCCCGCTTCCAGGCGCAGGATCGGCGGCGTGACAGTGAACGGCACCTCACTGTGTTCCGGCGACACCTGCGGGTCACCCCGGTCGAGCCATACCTGGACCAGCCGTGCGTCCGGCGCTTCGCTGGTCAGGTTGACTGTCACTTCGCGCACGCTCGCCGGGTAAATCACACGGGTCCGGTCGATCACCACCTCGGCCTGGGCGACCCCGGCACACATCAGCAACACCGCCCACCCGCCGGGCCTCACCGGTAGCTCATGGTGAAGGTGGCCAGGCCGTTGGCCGTGCCGGGCTGGATCAGCGGCTCGGTCTGGATGTAGCGCGCAGTCAAGGGGATTTGCACCGGGCCGTTATCGGTGCTCGCGGCCAGCCATTGGTTGGGGTTGCCGATGGCTGCCGAGTCCGGCCCGTAGCGAATCAGCGTGTTGCCGTGCAGCAGTTGCACGGCCACGCCTCGCGCACTGGAAGCCGCCGTGAGCGACAGGCGGTCGGTGCGGTTGGCCGGGTTGACCTGGTCGGTGAGCGTGACCCATACCTCCACACGGGCGCCGGTGCCGCCCGCACAGTCGAGTTCGAGCGTGCGCGTGGCGGCGCCTGCCACACTGCCGACCCCCTTGAAGTCCTTGGCCGCGACAGCCCCCAGGTTCAGCGGGATAGACGGCGTGGTCACCGAGCACGTCGGCGGGCGCGGCGGGCCCACCAGGGTGTTGCCCAGTTGCACGAACTGAAAACCCGCCGAAGGGGCATTGAGCGAAAACACCCCCACGGTGCGCGAAGGCATCACACCGCCCAGCACACGCCCGGTGGCAAAAAAGAACAGCCGCCCCCGGTAGCCCCATGACGGGATGCCCGGGTACACAGGGCCGCGCAAGGTGGTGGTGCCGGTGGTGACGGCGCTGAACGCACCGCCATCACGGTCCTGGGCCATCATGCCGAACCCCACGCCCATCACACCCGTGCGGTAAACCGGCATGCTCACGCCTTGGTAAAACACCGATTGGCCGGAAAAATCAGTGTCAGCGGGCATTTTCATGTAGGACCAGTACTCAACAAATGTCGGGTTATAGGTACACACCAACGCGTTCGGGATCTCAAAGGCGTAGCCATTGGGGTCGCCCAGTACCTGGCCTACGCTCGGGTTGGCGGGAATGTTGAGTGGCGCCGGGTTGAGCACCACCGTTGCGGCCGCCTTGCAATCGGCTGTCGCGTTCGCATCGCAGGCCGTCAATACACACACCGCGGCCAACCCGCCGAGCAGGATCCGCTTGAACACTGTGGGGCTCTTCATTGGGCACTCACCTCATCATTGGCGATGCATTGGCCCGCCAGCAGGTCGGCGTCCCGTTGACGCAGGCCGGGCGGCTGCGGCGGTAACCGATAGAAAATGTTGCAACTGCCAGTGGCGGCCTCGCTCCACTTGACGGTCAGCACGCCCCGCTCGGCAATGCCGCGCACAAAGGCTTTGCTGGCCTGGCCGACCACGCCCACTTCGCGCCCCTGCTCATCGAACACCTGCGCCGCGAACGGCAAGGGCTGGCCGTTGCGCCGCGTCGCCTTGACCACCACCGCGCGCCCGCTGGAGGTGGCAAACGTCACCTGCGACACCGCGCCCAGCGTCGGCACCACGCTATGACTGGCGTCCAGCAACTCCACATCCATCGACATGCCTTGCGGGTCGATGCTCACCGCGTTGCGCTGATAGGCGCGCAAAGACGGCACCACGGCGTAGCCATCGGCGTCGATGCGCGCCAGGCCGCCGACCAGCGCGCCCTGCGCGTCAGGGGCCTGCACCAGCGCCGACGCTTCGCCCAGGCTCTGGGAAAAGGTCAGGCCGCCACGGTGAGCAAGCAGCGCCCCGTCGGCACTCATCGACACCTGCGCGCTGTTTAGGCCTTGGCCGTAACCGGCGCGCAGGTTGGCCGCGTGGCCACGGTAGCCGCCGTAGGCATTAAAGCTGGACGCATCGGTGCCGCGACTGCCGTAGAAACCATAATTGCCCTGGTTGTCGTCACCGAGCAAACCGGTGATGCCCAGCTGTTGCTGGCTGGCGTTGCGCTCGCCGCTATCACGTGACACGGCGCTGGTCAGGCTGGGCGAACGGATGCCGCTGCCCAAAGGCATCGACAAGGTCAGCACCAGGCGGTTGTCCAGGCGCCCCTGTTGCGCCGCCTGCCCAAAAAACACCGCGTCGCTGCGCTCAGCGTGACTGGATGGCCGCGCGTCGTGGGTTCTTGAGCGTTGCGCCGACAGGTTCCAACTGAGCTGTTTCCACGTTGAGCCGTAGCTGACCGTGAATGAGGTCTGACGGCCCTGCCGGCGCCCCCAATAGGCGATGGAACTGGCGTAGAGGCTCAGGGTGCCTTTGGGTACTTTCTGGCTGACGGACAGGTCCAGACGACTTTTCTGGCGGGCGTAGCGCCCTATGTCATCGCCGCGACGGCCCAGTTCCCGCACGTTCAGCGCGTCATACAGGCTTAAATAGCCCTCAGTGGAAAACCGGTACGCCGCCAACACAAAATGGGTGCCCGCGGTCGGCAGGTTTTTGTTGTACGCCAGCCCCCAACTGCGCCCGCCCAGCATGCCCTGGCCGGGCACCCGGGTGCGCGAGCCCGTGCTGTCGAGGGCAAAGGCGCCGAAGACGGTGCTCATGGCCAGGCCCGTTTTGGCCTGGGCATAGCCCTCGGTCAAGGTGCCGCCGCCATACAGGGTCAACTGATCGGCAAGGCCGTGTTGAAAGGTGCCCTGCACCAGCGCCGGGCTGTCACCGCTGAGGCCGAGTTGGCGCACGCGCCCCAGTGTGGCGCTGTATTTCGTCGCCTGGTAGCGCAACAACTGCGGGGCGACCGAGTACGGCACCACGAAGTCGGTGCGCCGCCCACCTACTTCGGTGACGCTGACCTGCAGATCGCCGCCGTAGCCGGTGGGGTACAGGTCATCAATCACAAAAGGGCCCGGCGCCACGGTTGTTTCGTAGAGGGTGTAGCCGTTCTGGCGCACCGTGACCGTGGCGTTGCTGTCGGCGATACCCCGCACCTGCGGCGCGTAGCCTTGCCTGGATGGCGCGAGCATGCGGTCGTCGGTGGCCAGGGTGAGGCCGCGTATACGCACGCCCTCCAGGATCTGCCCGGTACTGAAGCTGTCGCCCAGGGTCAACAGTGACTGCCAGGACGGCAAGCCGCGTTGCAAGTACGTGGCGGTGTGCTGATAGCGCTGCACGCCGCCGCGCGAGTCCCAGTTTTGCGCCCCCTGATGCCGCAGGCGCCAGTGGCCCAGGTTGACGCCTCCGTTGAGGCCCAAATAGCCTCGGTCGGCTTCGTCGCCGCGCACGGCCGTCGAGGCGCTGAAGGTGTAATTGAGCAGGCCGGCATCGATGCCCGGGTCCCAATCGACCGGATCGACGAAACCACGGGCTGAACGCTTGAGGTAGGCCTGCGGGATGCTGAGCGACAGCACCAACGCGCCCGCGTCGAAATGGCGCGTGGCCAGGGGGACCCATTGGGCAACGTCGCGGCAGGCGGTGTCGCCAGGCTCGGCCGGTGTGTCCAGCGCAACGCCCAGTTGCTCGAGCAGGGCTCGGGTGACGCAGGGCTCGGCGCCCGCCTCATTGCCAACGCTGACAAAGCGGATGTCCCGGCGACCCATGGGCTGGTCGTTGAGCAGCACGTCCACACGGTAGTTTCCGGGCGCCATCAGGTTGCGGGTGTCGAAGCGCGAGACATCGGCAGCGGTGCCGGGGCCCTGGGTGAAGGCGTCAAGATCAAAGGTTGAGGCGCCGACGTCGATACAAATCAGCACGGCCCCCGACAGACCGACCATTCCCTGCGCGCGCAGCGGCATGTCAGAACGTCAGCGGCGCACGCTGAGGTGCCGAAAACGCGCCGAAGTCATTGATGTACTTAAAGTGCACCCCGGCATCGGAAGGCACCTTGCCCACCGCGCGACGGATGGCCAGCTTGAGGTGACCCCCGGGGGCGACCATGCCCTCCTCGGCGGGCACCCGGGCGGCATCGGCCTGTGAACCGAGGGCCAGGGCCACTTCGTTGAAGGTCACATGGAAGGCCGACGGGTTATGCACCTCCAGCACTGAGGTGCCCGTGTCGCGGCGCAAGGTCCAGCGCAACAGGGCGGGCGCCTCGTCCGGCGTGCCCGGCAAGTCGGGCGGGCGGAAAAACACCTTGGTGCGGATACGAAAGGCAAATTGCAGGTAATTGAACGGCTCCCCCTGCGGGACCAGCGTCTCGACCCGGGGCGGCACTTCAAGCACGTTCAGCCAGAACACCGACTCCCTGTCCGCTGGCAGGGGTTCCCGGGTGTAGACCACGCGCATCGCCTGGCTTTTACCCGGGTCCAGGCGAAACACCGGGGGCGAGAGGCTAAAGGGCACATCGCTCGATGACGGGTTGGCCGCACGCTCGCCCCGGTCAATCCAGGCCTGCACCAAACGCGGGGCCAGGCGGTCGTCGTTGGTCAGGCGCACGGTGATCTCACGTTTGTGTTGCGGGTAGACCTGGCGCGTGCCGTCGATAACCACCCCCGCCTCGGCGAGCGACGACAGCCCACAGAGCATCAGCATCGTGACCGGCAGGCAGCGCGACAGCGCCTTGTGAGTCATCACCTCATCCTTCAGGGCCAGGGCCTTGATCAAGGGAACGTCACGGAATACAGCACGCTGGTGCTCACCGGCCCCGCAGTGGCGACGCCCGTGGCGATGTAGTGCGCAGAAAACGGCAGGGTCGCCGTGCCGCCGGTGACGGTCGCGGAGCTGGAATTGACGCCAGCGCGCAGGTCGATGCGCTGATGGGTGACGCCGTCGGCGATCTCCACCTCCACATTTTCAGCCGGGGCTGGCGTGGCCGGGGCCCGGTTGACCAAATTCCCGGTGGCCGGGTTGATGGCCGGGCTGTTGCTCTCGTACAGCACCGCCACTACGGTGCCATCCGGACAGGTGCCGGCCGCGCCGCCCACGTGGATAAAAAACGGCGTGGAGCCCGCGGTCTGGCCTGCCGACTTGAGGGCGCTGGCCTGGACCGTGGCGAGCAACACCGGGAAATTGGCGTCTGCGCCAGGCCCGGGGCCCGGGCCCGTGCCGCCACTGATGCTGCACGTGGTGCCGTTGATGGCGCCCGTTACGGTAATTTCGCCGTCTGCAGCGCGCGCGGCGGGCACGATCATCAACAGCATGGCCAAGGCCGATATGGGTCGCTTCACTTGCAACACTCCTGGATGACGGCGCAAGGCATACGTGGCTGACTTGCGCGCAAATGGACGGGATAAATCATATAAAAGCGTGGATTTTCGTACTACTGACCGTTCGGCCAGGTACGTCACGCCCCGCCCACGCGCGCAGGCGAGCACAGATGCTCGCGGCCATCTATCATGGCCACTATCCGCACTCTTTTTTGATCGGCCTTGCAGTGTTGCCCGCATTTGAGAGCCCAATGATCTTCCCAGTGACAGGCCGCAAAAATGCCCCTGACCGTCAACGGCCCGCGCAAGCGCACAACCCGCTTTATGATCACCGCCCTCAGCGGAGCACTCCCGGTGCTGCTGGGCGTGGTGATTCTGCATTGGCAGGCAGAACGCACCCTGCAACAAAGTTCGGCCCACACCGCCCGGGAGGCCGTGCGCCAATTTGATTTCATGCTCGACAACGCCGCCTCTGCCGCTCAAACGCTGCTGCCACTGGCGGGCCAGAACTGCGACAGCGGCGCGCAACTGGCGCTGCGCGAGCAAGTCACACGCCGTCCGTTTGTGCGGGCCACCACACTGTCCTGGCAAAAGACGATCTATTGCAGTTCATTGTTTGGCGGCAACTATGTCTCGCCCGTCAACCCCGACGACTATGTCGAGGGGCAACTGTGGCTGATGAACGGCAACCCGGTGACGCCAGACACGGCGCTGCTGGTGTACCGGCTGACCGACGGCGACAAAGCCGCCTTTGCGTCTATCGACGGCTTTCACCTGGCCAACGTGCTGAGCCTGATCAGCAACTATGCGCAGTTGAACTTGCAGGTCGGGCCCCATTGGCTGTCAGCGGACGGCAAGGTGCACACGTCGACACCGCCGCTGTTTGCCGTGGCCCATCAGCACCTGGCGTCTGAGCGTTACGTTTATAGCGTCAACGTGGGCATGCCCCAAGGTGAGATCTGGCGTTACATGGAGGCGCGTTATCCCGCCGTGTTTGCCTTGGTGATTTTTTTTGGCGTGCTGGCCGCCCTGCTCGCCCACGGGCTGCAAAAACGCATCACCGCGCCCACCCAAGAACTGCGACGGGCGTTGGAAGCCAACGAGTTCGTCGCATATTTTCAGCCAGTGGTGCGCGGTGACTCCCGGCAATGGGCGGGCTGCGAAGTGTTGATGCGCTGGCAGCACCCCAAGGACGGCCTGGTACGCCCCGACCTGTTTATCCCGCTGGCAGAGCATTCGGGGCTGATCGTGCCCATGACCCGCGCGCTGATGCGCCAGACCGCTGCAACGCTGGCCCCGCACGCCGGGCGCCTGACCCCGGGGTTTCATATCGGCATCAACATCACCGCCCGTCACTGCCAGGACCTTGACCTGGTGCAGGACTGCCGTGAATTCCTGGCGGCGTTCGCACCCGGCCAGGTCACGCTGGTGCTGGAGCTGACCGAACGCGAACTGATCGTTCCCACGGACATCACCCATCAATTATTTCAGGCGTTGCATGAACTGGGGGTGATGATTGCCATTGATGATTTCGGAACCGGCCACTCCAGCCTGGGTTATTTGCGTAACTTCAATGTCGATTACTTGAAGATTGATCAAAGCTTTGTCGCCATGATCGGTGTAGATGCATTATCGCGGCATATACTCGACAGCATCATTGAACTGTCGGGCAAGCTGGATCTTGGCATCGTCGCCGAGGGCGTCGAAACAATCGAACAATGCGACTACCTCGCCGCCCAGGGCGTGGATTTTTTACAAGGTTACCTGTTTGGCAAGCCGGTCCCGAGTGAGGCGTTCATTAACTCGCTGAACAGCCACTGAATAGCCACCTCGCCTCTTCATGAAAGAGTGTTATTTCGTTGAAAGAGATGATTTACTCTCGGCAGCTTAACTACTACAATTTTTCCTGCCTGTGCGTAACGGGCAGGTAGGTCACTTTCACCGGGTCACCTTAAAGCCCTTGGCTTATTGCTTTATTTGCAGTAGTTCTCAGCCAACTACACTATCGGAGTACATATTTTGTCCAAACTCGCCGAATTTCGCGCAGCAGAAAAAGCCCTTCAAGAGCAGCTCGCCCAGCTGGAATCCCTGAAGAAAGACGCAGGCCTGAAAAAAGAAATCGAATTCGAAGAAAAGCTCAAGTCGTTGATGGACACCTACGGTAAAAACCTGCGTGAAATCATCCTGATCCTTGACCCAAGCAAAAGCATCTCCGCCGCACCGGCCGCAGCTGCACCTAAAACACGCCGCGCACGCGTGATCAAGGTGTATCAGAACCCGCACACCGGCGAGCTGATCGAAACCAAAGGCGGCAACCACCGCGGCCTGAAAGCCTGGAAAGAACAGCACGGCGCTGCCACTGTAGATTCCTGGTTGCGTGACCAGTAAGACGCACTAATAAAGAGCCCTGCATTTGCAGGGCTTTTTAGTTAAGTTCGAAGACCTGGCGCGGCCTTCAAAGTTTTAAGCTGTTTCGTACTGCGCTCACTTCATCCTTGCTCGCCTCATACGCTTCGGCTTGCCCTGCGTACGAAAATACATAGGCTTTTTCGCTGTCCACTACCCCTACCAATGTTTGTGACAGTACATGTCGACCGTTTTCGGTGATCACACAGGTAGTTTCCAGTGCGTCAAGACCGCTCAATGTTGTCGGGTGCATTTTGTTGCACACACTTTGATAACCGCCCTGGGCGAAATCTTTCTGGATAGACTTGCGCATTTCCAGCAATACGCCTTGCAGGTTTACCTTATGGCCCGCCTCGACCGGAGTACCGGTGAGCTCCATGACCATCAGGGTATTGCCATTTTCATCATTCTTTATTGCCCGCTGACGGGAAACCGCCGATGACTTGGCCGGCGCGTCGGTATCGGACGTTACTTCCTCTACCTGCCAGCCGCTGGGCCAATGAATTTCCGGGTCGGCCGCCCATACAGCGACACTGCCCAGTACCAGGCCCAGGCCCAGGCCCAGGCCAATCAACAGCGGTGCGTGAAATCGGTTCATTGCAAAAAAACACTCGAGGTCTAAGCGACAAAGTTTGAGCCAAGCGTGCGAAGCCTCGCAAGGGCAGCGTGGTGTTTTTCATTTGGCGCTGCCGCCAGGCCTTGCGTATCATGGCCCGGCTGCTGGGATGCTTGTCAGCCGCACGCCAGGGACCGCTCAAATTGTAGAGCAGCGTTTGCCCCATTTTTTTCTGGAGGGCCCATGAGCCTGCACGAACTGAACACTTTCCCGGGCGTGACTGCCCAACCCGACACCGCCACCTCGAACTTCGTGTTCAACCACACCATGCTTCGCGTCAAGGACGCCACCCAGTCCCTGGACTTTTACACCCGCGTCCTCGGCTTTTCCCTGGTTGAAAAGCGCGATTTCCCGGAAGCAGAGTTCAGCCTGTACTTCCTGGCCCTCGTGGACAAGGCGCAGATCCCGGCCGATGCCGCCGCGCGCAACGAGTGGATGAAGTCGATTCCCGGCGTACTGGAACTGACCCACAACCACGGCACCGAAAACGACCCGGACTTTGCCTACCACAACGGCAACACCGACCCGCGTGGTTTTGGCCATATCTGCATCTCGGTGCCGGATGTGGTGGCCGCGTGCGAGCGCTTTGAAGCGCTGGGTTGCGACTTCCAGAAGCGCCTGAGCGACGGTCGCATGAAAAGCCTGGCCTTTATCAAGGACCCGGATGGGTACTGGGTCGAAATCATCCAGCCCACCGCGCTGTAAGCAAAAAACCCCATGATCGCTCATGGGGTTTTCAGTTTCAGGCCTTGGCGTTATGCCGGCGCCGACGTGCGGATCAGGTGATCAAAAGCACTCAGCGACGCCTTGGCGCCCTCGCCCACCGCAATCACGATCTGCTTGTACGGCACGGTGGTCACGTCACCGGCGGCGAAGATGCCTGGCAATGACGTCTCGCCACGCGCATCCACAATGATCTCGCCACGCGGTGACAGCTCGATGGTGCCCTTGAGCCAGTCGGTGTTGGGCAACAGGCCGATCTGCACAAAGATCCCTTCCAGGTCGATCGTCTTGAACTCGCCGCTGTCGCGGTCTTTGTAGGCAAGACCGGTGACTTTCTGGCCATCCCCTTTGACTTCACTGGTCAGCGCGCTGGTGATCACGTCAACGTTGGGCAAGCTGTAGAGCTTGCGCTGCAACACAGCGTCGGCGCGCAGTTTGCTGTCGAACTCCAGCAAGGTCACGTGGCTGACGATACCGGCCAGGTCGATCGCCGCTTCAACGCCGGAGTTACCGCCGCCGATCACCGCCACGCGCTTGCCCTTGAACAGCGGGCCATCGCAGTGCGGGCAGAAGCACACGCCCTTGGCCTTGTACTCTTTCTCGCCCGGCACGCCCATTTCGCGCCAGCGGGCGCCGGTGGCCAGGATCAGCGTCTTGGACTTGAGGCTGGCACCGCTTTCAAAGCGGATTTCGTGCAGGTCGCCGGCATTTTTCGCCGGGATCAGGCTACTGGCGCGCTGCAGGTTCATGATGTCCACGTCGTATTGCTTGACGTGCTCTTCCAGCGCCGCGGCGAGTTTTGGCCCTTCGGTTTCCTGCACCGAGATGAAGTTCTCGATGGCCATGGTATCCAGCACCTGGCCGCCAAAACGCTCGGCAGCCACACCGGTACGGATGCCTTTACGGGCGGCGTAGATCGCGGCCGATGCACCGGCCGGGCCACCGCCCACCACCAGCACGTCAAAGGCGTCTTTGGCGCTGATTTTCTCGGCGGCCTTTTCGCTGCCGCCGGTGTCGATCTTGGCGAGGATTTCTTCAAGGCCCATGCGGCCCTGACCGAAGTTCACACCGTTCAGGTAAAGGCTGGGCACCGCCATGATCTGGCGTTCATCGACTTCAGCCTGGAACAGCGCACCGTCAATCGCCACGTGGCGGATGTTGGGGTTCAGCACAGCCATCAGGTTCAGCGCCTGGACCACGTCCGGGCAGTTCTGGCATGACAGCGAAAAATAAGTCTCGAAGTTGAACTCGCCCTTGAGGGCGCGGATTTGTTCGATTACTTCGACACTGGCCTTCGAAGGGTGGCCGCCGACTTGCAGCAGGGCCAGCACCAGCGAAGTGAATTCGTGCCCCATGGGGATACCGGCAAAACGCAGGCTGATATCGGCACCCGGGCGGTTGATGGAGAACGATGGCTTGCGTGCATCGTCACCGTCGGTCTTGAGGGTAATCAGCGTGGTCAGGCTGACGACGTCCTGCAACAAGGCCAGCATTTCCTGGGATTTCGCGCCGTCGTCAAGGGAGGCGACGATCTCGATCGGCTGGGTGACCCGTTCCAGGTATGACTTCAACTGAGCTTTAAGATTGGCGTCCAACATACGGGCGATTTCCTGTTCATTCATTTTTTACAGTCGAAAAAAAACGCCCGAGCGAATCTCGCCCGGGCGTCTTTATGGGCGGTGCAGCTTACTTAAGTGCGGTAACCCGCCCTTGATACGTCACAGACTTAGATCTTGCCGACCAGGTCCAGGGACGGTGCCAGAGTGGCCTCGCCTTCCTGCCACTTGGCTGGGCACACTTCGCCTGGGTGAGCAGCAACGTACTGAGCAGCCTTGATTTTGCGCAGCAGCTCGGAAGCGTCACGGCCTACGCCGCCATCGTTCAGTTCAACGATTTTGATCTGGCCTTCAGGGTTGATCACGAAGGTGCCACGGTCTGCCAGGCCAGCTTCTTCGATCAGCACGTCGAAGTTGCGGGAGATGGTCAGGGTTGGGTCACCGATCATGGTGTACTGGATTTTGCCGATGGCTGGCGAGGTGTTGTGCCAGGCAGCGTGAGCAAAGTGGGTGTCGGTGGAAACGCTGTAGATCTCGACGCCCAGCTTCTGGAACGCGTCGTAGTTGTCAGCCAGGTCTTCCAGTTCAGTCGGGCAAACAAAGGTGAAGTCGGCTGGGTAGAAGAACACCACGGACCATTTGCCTTTCAGGTCAGCGTCCGACACGTCTACGAAGTTGCCGTTTTTGTAAGCGGTGGCTTTGAACGGTTTTACTTGGCTGTTGATGATAGGCATCGTTGACTCTCCGTCAGGGTTAA
The DNA here is from genome assembly GCF_054071325.1 of Pseudomonas sp. SDO5215_S409. Taxonomy (NCBI): domain Bacteria; kingdom Pseudomonadati; phylum Pseudomonadota; class Gammaproteobacteria; order Pseudomonadales; family Pseudomonadaceae; genus Pseudomonas; species Pseudomonas sp. SDO5215_S409. The sequence goes on from NZ_JBSVWN010000024.1 coordinate 52,399, forward strand.
GAAGTTGATGAGGTGAATCCTACCCACTCTTTCGGCTGATGGCTCATTGGCAAACCTGATGCTGATGATTGGTTTTCGCTATTAGGGAACTGTATTAATAGAAGAAAACTTCATTTACTCGAGGCTCGCACGGGTCATGCCGAGAAAGGGCGTCGCTTCAACATAGCGCATGGCCGATTTCATGTCCTTCCAGCCGACGTAACTCATCAACGATTTCAAGTCCCAGCCACTGCTGTGCGCCCAGGTCGCAAAGCCTCGGCGCAACGAATGACTGGTGTAATGCTCGGCGGGCAACCCGGCACGCGCCAGGGCCTGGCGCAGCAGCGGGATCACGCTATTGGGGTGCAACCCGGCTTCGCTGAGGTGGCCCCAGCGGTCAACCCCGCGAAACACCGGGCCGCGCACCAAACCCGAGGCGCTCAGCCATTCGCTGTAAGCCTGCACCGGGCACAGCCGCAACAAGGCAGGCGTCTGATAGGTGTGCCCGAGGTTTTCGCGATCACCCTTGCTGCGCGGCAAATACAGGCTGATCCCCGCCCCCGCCACCGCTTGCACATGCTCGATCGCCACACGGCACAACTCATCGCTGCGAAAGCCACGCCAGAAACCCAGCAGTATCAGCGCGGCATCGCGCTTGGCACGCAGCCATCCGGCCCTATCGTCAGCCGCCCGCGCCTGCGCACCTTCGCGTTCCAGGTATTCGATCACCTGCTCCAGGTGCTGCAACTGCAAGGGCTCGGCCTGTTTCTCGCGGGCCGGGTGCAGCGCACGGATGCCCTTGAGCACTTTGCGCACCACAGGCGCCTTGGTCGGGTCGGGAAAGCCCTGGCTGGTATGCCACTGCGCCAACGCTGACAGCCGCAACTTCAACGTATTGACCGCAAGCACCCCCGCGTGTGCCACCAGATAACGCGCAACGCTGTCGCTGGTGGCGGGCAAAAAGCCGCCCCAGCTCACTTCAAAGTGCTCGATCGCCGCCCGGTAACTGCGCCGGGTGTTATCGCGGGTGGCGGCGTTGAGGTAACGATCCAACTCGCTCATGGCCGCTCCTGATGTACTGCCATTGGGCTAAAACCGCTTGAAAAGGCTGATGACACGGGATAATACGCCAATATCCCACCTGTTAAATATCAAATTTCAATCAAATAATATAAGTGATATAGTACGTATATACATACTACGTACCACAGTACTAAATCGACGGAGACACCATGGCGCGCGGCGGCATTAATAAAGCGGTAGTTCAAACGGCACGCCTGGCGATCCTCGCTCGCGGCGAAAACCCCAGCATCGACGCCGTACGCATTGAAATGGGCAATACCGGCTCGAAAACCACGATTCATCGTTATTTGAAGGAGTTGGACGAGAGCGAAAGCCGGCAGGCCATTACCCAAGCGCCGATAGACGACGAGCTTGCCGAACTGGTCGGCAAGCTTGCGCAACGCCTGAAAGACAAGGCCCAGGAGCCGATTGACCTGGCACGGGCGCAGTTCGAGCAGCAAGAAGCCGCCCTGCTCGCCCAGGTGCAAGCCCTGGAAACGGCCCAGCAGCAACTCAAGCAACAATTGGATATCCAGGCCGCCGCCCTGGCCGAAGAAAGCGCCGCCCTGCAAACGGCCAGCACCAGCCTGCAAACCGAGCAGACCCGCAACGCCGGCCTGAGCCAGGCGTGCAGTGATTACGAATTGCGCATCAAAGATAAGGACGAGCAGATTCGCTCACTGGAAGAGAAACACGTGCACGCGCGCGATGCACTGGAGCACTACCGCAACGCAGTCAAGGAACAGCGCGAGCAGGAACACCGGCGCCACGAAGGCCAAGTGCAGCAAGTGCAGGCAGAACTACGTCAGGCGCAACAGAGCGCAATGGTGCGCCAGGACGAAATCACCCAGTTGCATCGCGACAACGAGCGACTGCTGATTGAACACCGCGTCACGGCAAAAGAGCTTGGCGCCTTGCAGGAACAACTGCGCAAGGAACAACAGCAACGCGATCAACTGGCCCAGCACACCGCCCTGATCGACAGCGAGCGCACCCTGCTTCAGGAACGCTTGCGCGTCGCAGCGCTGGAGAGCCAGGCCCACCAGCAGGCCCTGGCCGAACACCAGCAGACCAACAAAACCCTTGAACTAGAGCTGGTCAAGGCGCAGGCCCATATCGACGCGCTGCACCTGGCGACCGCCGTTGCAGCGGCGCCAGAGGCAACAACTAAAGGCTGATCAGCGCGTCGGCGTACGCATCGTGACGAATTCTTCCGCCGCCGTAGGGTGCACGCCGATGGTTTCGTCGAAATGGCGCTTAGTGGCGCCCGCCTTGAGCGCAATCGCCAAGCCCTGGACGATCTCACCGGCATCCGGGCCTACCATGTGCGCGCCCAGGACCTTGTCGGTGTCGGCGTCGACCACCAGTTTCATCAGCGTGCGTTCCTGGCACTCGGTCAGGGTCAGCTTCATCGGCCGGAAGCGGCTTTCAAACACCTGCACATTATGGCCGTCGGCCTTGGCTTGCTCTTCGGTCAGGCCCACGGTGCCGATATTCGGCTGACTGAACACCGCCGTCGGGATCATGGCGTAGTCCACCGGGCGGTACTGCTCAGGCTTGAACAACCGGCGGGCAACAGCCATGCCTTCGGCCAATGCCACCGGGGTCAGTTGCACACGCCCAATCACATCGCCAATCGCCAGAATCGACGACTCGGCAGTTTGGTACAGCTCGTCCACCTCGACGAAGCCGCGCGCGCCCAGCTTGACGCCGGTGTTTTCCAGCCCCAGGTTATCGAGCATCGGGCGACGGCCCGTGGCGTAGAACACACAATCGGTTTCCAGCACGCGACCGTCTTTCAAGGTGGCCTTGAGGCTCCCATCGGCCTGTTTGTCGATGCGCTCGATGTCGGCATTGAACTGCAGGTCCAGGCCGCGCTTGGTCAGCTCTTCCTGCAAGTGCGTACGCACCGCACCATCAAAGCCGCGCAGGAACAAGTCGCCGCGATACAGCAAGGTGGTCTGGGCGCCCAGGCCCTGGAAAATCCCGGCGAATTCGACCGCGATATACCCCCCGCCTACCACCAGCACGCGCTTGGGCAATGCCTTGAGGAAGAACGCTTCATTGGAACCAATGGCGTGCTCATGCCCGGGAATGTCCGGGATCTGCGGCCAGCCGCCCGTGGCGATCAAAATGTGCTTGGCCGTGAAGCGCTCGCCGTTGATTTCGACCTGATGCGGGTCGACCAGCCGGGCGTGCCCTTCATGCAGCGTGACGCCGCTGTTGACCAGCAGGTTGCGGTAAATGCCGTTGAGGCGATTGATTTCGCGGTCTTTGTTGGCGATCAACGTCGCCCAGTCAAAGTTCGCCTCGTCCAGGGACCAGCCAAAGCCGCTGGCCTGCTCAAACTCTTCGGCAAAGTGCGAACCGTAGACCAGCAGTTTTTTCGGCACGCACCCAACGTTAACGCACGTACCGCCCAGGTAACGGCTTTCAGCAACCGCCACCTTGGCCCCAAAGCCAGCAGCAAACCGCGCCGCCCGAACACCGCCGGAACCGGCGCCAATCACATACAAATCAAAGTCGTAGGCCATTTCACTCTCCTCAGCAGGACAACAGCATACCCGCTTACATAAGGCCGAAAAACGAGAAAGCCACCCGAAGGTGGCTTTCTTTTACGCAGCAGGCAAACGTGGATCAGTAAGCCTTGCCCGTCTTGTAGAAGTGCTCGTAGCAGAAGTTGGTGGCTTCGATGTAGCCTTCGGCGCCGCCGCAGTCAAAGCGCTGGCCTTTGAACTTGTAGGCAATCACGCAACCGTCTTTGGCTTGCTTGAGCAGTGCGTCGGTGATCTGGATCTCGCCGCCCTTGCCTGGCTCGGTTTCTTCGATCAGCTTGAAGATGTCCGGGGTCAGGATGTAGCGACCGATGATCGCCAGGTTCGACGGCGCATCTTCTGGCGCTGGCTTTTCAACCATGTCGCGCACGCGGATCAGGCCATCGCCGATCTCGTCGCCGGCGATCACGCCGTACTTGTTGGTTTCCTGCGGGTCCACTTCCTGGACCGCAACGATGGTGCAACGGTACTTTTTGTACAGATTGACCATTTGGGTCAGCACGCCGTCGCCGTCCAGGTTCACGCACAGGTCGTCCGCCAGTACCACGGCGAACGCTTCGTCACCGATCAGCGGGCGGCCGGTCAGAATGGCGTGGCCCAGGCCCTTCATTTGGGTCTGGCGGGTGTAGGAGAACGAGCACTCGTCCAGCAGCTTGCGGATACCGACCAGGTATTTTTCCTTGTCGGTGCCCTTGATCTGGTTTTCCAGCTCGTAGCTGATGTCGAAGTGGTCTTCCAGCGCGCGCTTGCCGCGGCCGGTCACGATAGAGATTTCGTTCAGGCCGGCGGCCAGTGCTTCTTCGACGCCGTACTGAATCAGTGGCTTGTTCACCACTGGCAGCATCTCTTTGGGCATGGCCTTAGTCGCTGGCAGGAAGCGAGTACCGTAACCGGCTGCAGGGAACAAGCATTTCTTGATCATATAAGTCCTTACAAAGGGCTGTGCGTGCGAAATTCGGCGCAGTCTAATCAGGCCGCAGTCACCTTACAATGGGTCCTGCTGGCGTTGCGATGTCAACATAGAGAAAAAATCTCGGCGATAGTTCCGCCCGCCTTGAGACAACAGGCTGGACGGCGTTAATAATTGTCCGCAATTGCCTGCTGTTTAAAGGGTTGCGACCTTTTTATCACGCTTTTCCGAGCCTGGCACTGACCGGCAACAACGTGCGCTACCGGCAGGCGTTTGGCGCTATCATTGCGCCCTTGAACCTGATCACGAGACAGATAAATGTCGGACGCAAAAAAAGTAAACGGTTACCTGATCGAAAAGCACGACGGCCAATGGTGGATGGTAGGCTTTGAAAACGAACGCGTCGCCGGCCCGTTTGCCAAGGAAAGCGACGCCGTAGACGTGGCCAACGTGTTTGAAGACCTGGCGCCTCGCGCCAGCCAAAAGACCAAACGCTGAACCAGCGTTCCCCTCCCGACTGCGCGGCGTCCCGAACATGAACAAAATCATGGCATTGATTGCGGTACTGGCGCTGGGCGGTTGCACCACGGCGTCGGACACCGTCTTGAACAACGGTGAGCAAGGCTTGACCATCGACTGCTCGGGCGAGGCCAACACCTGGGCCAGTTGCTATGAAAAGGCCGACGCCTCCTGTGCAGGCACCGGCTACCGCATCGTTGGCACCCAGGGCACACCGTCACTGAATGAAAGCGACAAAACCCTGGGCAAAGACGTGGGCAACTTCAAGGAGCGCAGCGTGGTGGTGGTCTGCAAATAGTGAAACCTGCAAAAAAACCGACGCTGCCCGGGCAGGTCGGTTTTTTTGATCGGAGTCAAACGTGCAGCGCCGGGGGGCCCCGAACTTAGCCGGAAATACACGCCTCTGCGGCGCCCTTCACGTCGCCCGGACGGATCGGCACATTGGACATGCTCTCGTAGAGCTTGATACTGCTACCGCTGGAGCGATCCTCGATTTCGAAAATCGCCGACGGGTCCGCCGAGAATTTCTGCGGAACGATCACTTGGATACCGCCCTTGTGCGGCTCGATTTGCGAAGGCCTGCGGGTTGTAGACAGTTTCTGGACCACACAGGCCGCGTATTCCTGCGGTTTTTTCCCGGAGATGACCGCCAGCGTCGGCGGGGTCTGCTTGATGTCCGCCACCGACGCACACCCACCCAACGCCAAGGCCAGAACCCATATACTCCACTTCATACAAAACCTCCGATAAAAATCCTACGACAGCAGGGAAAGTATTTTTCTCCCAAGCCCATTGGATTTATCCCTCATAACTCGCTAAATAACTGGTTTAAATTGTCGAAGACGTCAACGACGGCCCGATAATAAACGTGCTGGGGCTGATAAACTCCATCTTAACCTACGTATCGTTCTGATTTTTCAGAAAAAGCTATTCTGGAGACACCCCATGAAATTCATCCACCAGCGCGAACACCTCAACGAGGGCGACATTGTTGTCATCGAGTGCTCGCAGACCTGCAACATTCGCCTGATGAGCGACGCCAACTTTCGCAGCTTCAAGAACGGCGGCCGCCACACCTACCATGGCGGCGCGTTCGACAAGTTCCCCGCCAAAATCACCGCGCCCAGCACCGGTTTCTGGAACATCACCCTGGACACCGTCAGCCGCCGCGCCATCAGTGTGACGCGCAAACCGACCTTGTCCCACAAGATCCGTATCGTTCGTCGTACCCACTCCAAACTGAGCTGACAGGAATGCCCGTGACCTCCACTACCAAATACGTGATCAAGTACAAGCTCAACGGCGAGCGCCGCTTCGAATTTGCCCAACTGCAGACCGGCAGCCTTGAAGAAGCCCGGCAAGCCCTGGCAAAAATGCACGACTCCAGCGATGAAATCACCGACATCAACGTCAGCAAGGCCCTGTAACCCCATGCAAGGCCCCACGTCGGACCTGTTTGCCGAAGAGGCGTTGCAGCAGCCGTCGGGGCGCGAACAGATAGGCCAGCAATCCTGCGTGCTCAGGGGTTATGCATTGCCTTGGGTCGAGCGCCTGCTAACAGACCTGCGCCAAGTGCTGGCCCGCTCACCCTTTCGGCAGATGGTCACCCCGGGCGGCCATACCATGTCGGCCGCCCTGAGCAGTTGCGGCGACCTGGGCTGGACCACCGACCCAACGGGTTATCGCTACAGCCCCATTGATCCGCGCAGCGGCCAGCCCTGGCCACACATGCCACCTACCCTGCGCGAACTGGCGGCACTGGCCGCCAAAGAAGCCGGATTCGACGCATTTGCACCCGACGCCTGCCTGATCAACCGCTACGTGCCAGGCGCCAAAATGTCCTTGCACCAGGACAAAAACGAGCGCGACCTGAGGGCGCCGGTGGTGTCCGTTTCCCTTGGCCTGCCCGCGATATTCCTGTTTGGCGGCCATCAGCGCAGCGACCGGCCGCAGAAAATCTCGCTGTTCCACGGCGACGTCGTGGTGTGGGGCGGCGTTGACCGCCTGCGGTTTCATGGCGTGATGCCGATCAAAGAAGGCGTTCACGTACAGATGGGACCACAGCGAATCAACCTGACCTTTCGCACGGCCGGCTGAATTTGACCGCAAGCATCGGGGTGTGGCGAGCGAGCAACGCGCTTAAACTGGCCTGCCTCTGCCAAGAGTAAAACCGCCATGACTGCACCCCACCCCACCGAACAGGACCCCCGCTGGGCCGCCATCGTCGCCCGCGACGCCAGCGCCGCGCCAGGCTTTGTGTATGGCGTCAAAACCACCGGTGTCTACTGCAAGCCCGGCAGCAGCGCGCGTTTGCCGCGCCCGGAAAACGTCGAGTTCTTCGACACCCCGCAACAAGCCGAGGCCGCGGGCTACCGCCCCAACAAACGCGCTTCGGCAGACCCAACCCAAGTGGCCGCCCGCCATGCGCAACAGGTGGCCGCCGCCTGCCGGCAGATCGAACACGCCGACACGCCGCCCACTCTTGAAGCGCTGGCCACCGTCGCAGGCTTGAGCCCGTTTCATTTTCATCGTGTGTTCAAATCGGTGACCGGCCTGACACCCAAGGGCTACGCCAGCGCCCATCGCTCACGCAAAGTGCGCGATCGCCTGCAAGAACAGCACTCGGTGACCGACGCCCTCTACGACGCAGGCTTTAACTCCAACAGCCGGTTTTATGCGTCCGCCCCGCAACTGCTCGGCATGACCCCCAGCGATTACAAGGCGGGCGGGCGCAACAACGACATCCACTTTGCCGTCGGCGAATGCTCACTGGGCGCCATCCTGGTGGCGCAGAGCAACCGTGGCGTGTGCGCCATTTTGCTGGGGGACGACCCGGACACGCTGGTGCGCGACCTGCAAGACCAATTTCCCCGCGCCAACCTGCTGGGCGCCGATGCGCGCTTTGAACAACTGATCGCCCAGGTCGTGGGGCTGATCGAAGCACCGGCATTGGGCCTGGACCTGCCACTGGACCTGCGCGGCACCGCGTTTCAGCAGCGGGTCTGGCAAGCCCTGCGCGACATTCCAGTGGGCAGCACCGCCAGCTATGCCGAGATCGCCCAGCGTATCGGCGCGCCGAGTGCGTTTCGTGCCGTGGCCCAGGCGTGTGGCGCCAACCGCCTGGCCGTGGCAATTCCCTGCCACCGGGTGGTGCGCAGCGACGGCAACCTTTCGGGCTACCGCTGGGGCGTAGAGCGCAAGCGCCGGTTGCTTGCGCGCGAAGTACCGCCTGAACCCTAGTGAGGCTTCGCGCCTTAACGCATCATTTTGCGTTTACGAAACTCGGCGACCTTATGCCGGTTGCCACACAGCGCCATGCTGCACCAGCGGCGCTTATGCGCCTTGGTTCGGTCGTAGAACCACAGCACGCAGTCTGGATGCTCGCACGTACGGATCAGGCTGAAATCCCCGTCTACCAACAGGCGGGCGGCCGCTTCGGCGATGGGTGACAGAAACTGCTCCGGCGTCTGCTGCTTGCGCTGTCGCTCCACGCGCAACTCGCCGGGCGCACTCCAGTGCAGGTGCGGGTGGCTCACCGCCTTGCGCAAAAACCCATTCAACACAGCCGGATCACCTTGCAACCCGGCCTTGCGCCGCTCCAGCAAGCCACGAATCACTTCCCGCAACGCGCGCGCGGTATCGAGCAAGGCCCCCGCCTCAAACCTGGGCAACGCGCCCTCCTCGCACCACCCCAGGCGCACCAGCCAGCGCCCGACGTCGGCGTCGTCCTGCCAGAACTCGACAGGCGCTCCTTCGACATTGGCGCGCGTATTGAGCATGTCCAGCACGGGGTCATCAGCCAGGACATAGGGCTCAAGGGGCTGCGAAGTAACGTCGGTCATGGCAAGTCCTCTCTAGATTCGCGCCATAGTAACCGCTTAAATTGAATTTGGACAGTTACAAAATACAGTTATGTAACCCAACAAAATAATTTGACAGGTTACATTTACAGGCGCAGCCTGCTCGCCAAGTAACCCGAAACAACCAATTAACCAGTTACCAAAAGGACCTTTTTCATGACACTTTCGACCCCCGTTGTCCGCTACCAACATGTCGATGCCGATGGCGTACGCGTGTTCTACCGTGAAGCCGGCGACCCCTCGGCCCCGGTGATGTTGCTGCTGCACGGCTTCCCCAGCTCTTCCCACATGTACCGCGACCTGATCCCGTTGCTCGCCACCCGCTACCGCGTCATCGCACCGGACCTGCCGGGGTTTGGCTTTACTGAAGTACCGGCCGAACGCAACTACCTCTACACCTTCGACAACCTGGCAATTACCGTCGGCCACTTTGTCGACGCGCTGAAACTCGACCGCTACGCGCTCTACGTGTTCGACTACGGTGCACCGGTCGGCCTGCGCCTGGCGGTGGCGCACCCGGAACGGGTCAGCGCACTGGTGTCGCAAAACGGCAACGCCTACCTCGAAGGCCTGGGCGATGCATGGGCGCCCATCCGTGCCTACTGGGCCGAGCCGAGCCAGGCCAACCGTGAAGTCATCCGCAACGCGGTCATCAGCCTGGAAGGCACCCGCTATCAGTACTTGCATGGTGTCAAACAGCCCGACTTGATCGCCCCTGAGTCCTACATGCTTGACGTCCTGCTGATGCAGCGCCCGGGCAACGACGAAATCCAACTCGACCTGTTTCTGGACTACCGCAACAACCTGACCCTGTACCCCGCGTTCCAGGCGTTTTTCAAGGCGCGCCAGGTGCCGACGCTGGTGATCTGGGGCGAGCACGACCCGTTCTTTATTCCGCCAGGGGCCCACGCCTATAAAAACCACAACCCCAACGCCGTGGTAGAGCTTTTGGACACCGGCCACTTCGCCCTGGAAACCCACGCCGCGCACATCGCGCAGCGCATTCACGAGGTGCTCGGCGACACCACCGCTTAAAACGACCCACGATGCAGGGGCATTGTCCAGTGAATAAAACAGACTGGCCGGGTGCCAGATGCCCCTGTTAAAACAACGGTGAGCCCTTCCATCGCTGGAGAAGCGAACCATGAGCACCTGGCCAGACACCCGAATACTTGACCTGCTGGAGATCGAGCTGCCGATCATCCAGGGCCCCTTGGCCAACGCCACAAGCCCGGCGATGGTCATCGCCGTCTGTGAGGCCGGTGGCATGGGCTCGCTGCCCGCCGCCGCGCTGAGCCTGGCGCAATTGCGCGAGGCACTGACCCTCATTCGCCAGGGCACGCGCCGCCCGTTCAACGTCAATTTCTTCTGCCATCAACCGCCCGTGCCGGATGCCGAGCGCGAGCGGGCCTGGAAAAACCTGCTGGAGCCCTACTACCGCGAACTGGGCGCCGATTTCGAGGCGCCCACGCCGGTGTCCAGCCGTGCGCCGTTCGACAATGCGGCCTGTGAAGTCGTGGAAGAGTTCCGCCCGCCGGTGGTCAGCTTTCACTTTGGCCTGCCGGAAAAGTCTTTGCTGGACCGGGTCAAAGCCACCGGGGCCAAGGTGATGTCGTCGGCCACCACCGTGGAGGAAGCGGTGTGGCTTGAACAGCACGGCTGCGATGCGATCATCGCCATGGGCGCTGAGGCCGGTGGCCATCGCGGGATGTTTCTGAGTGACGACCTGAACACCCAGATCGGCCTTTTCGCCCTGCTGCCCCAAGTGGTCGATGCCGTCAGCGTGCCCGTGATCGCCGCCGGCGGGATCGCGGATGCACGCGGGATCGTTGCCGCCCTGGCACTGGGCGCCTCGGCCGTGCAATTGGGCACGGCCTACCTGTTCACCCCCGAAGCCACCGTGTCGAAATCCCATCATGCGGCGTTGCGCCAGGCGCAGGCCAGCGAAACGGCGCTGACCAACCTGTTTACCGGCCGCCCGGCACGCGGGATTGTTAACCGTGTGATGCGCGAACTCGGCGCCATCCACCCCGTTGCGCCCGCGTTTCCGTTGTCGGGCGGCGCGTTGATACCGCTCAAGGCCAAAGACGAGGCCGGGTTCAGCAACCTGTGGTCAGGCCAGGCGCTGCGCCTGTGTCAGGAGCTGTCCAGCGGCGAACTCACCCGCACCCTCGCCCGCCAGGCCCTGGAAAAACTTCACCGGCACTGACTCGCAAGCGCTCCGGGCAACTTTGCACTGTACCGGCAGTGGCCAACCGCTATATATTCCCGTACATAGCGGTAGACCCCTCTGCCTATAACAAGCCGTACAGTCGCTAAACCCCGGAGCTCTTCTCATGATGATTCGCGCCTCACGCCTGGCCCCTTTCGCCCTCCTCGGTGCACTGGCTTTTACCTCGGCCCATGCCGATGAAGTCCAGGTGGCCGTCGCGGCCAACTTCACCGCACCGATCCAGGCGATTGCCGCCGATTTCGAAAAAGACACCGGCCACAAGCTGGTCGCGTCCTACGGCGCCACCGGCCAGTTCTACACCCAGATCAAGAACGGGGCGCCCTTTGAAGTGTTCCTGAGTGCCGACGACACCACGCCGAAAAAACTCGACGACGAAGGCGCCACCGTCAAAGGCTCGCGCTTCACCTACGCCGTCGGCACCCTGGCGCTGTGGTCGGCCAAAGACGGCTATGTGGACGCCAAAGGCGACGTGCTGAAGAAAAACGCCTTCAAACACTTGTCCATCGCCGACCCCAAAACCGCGCCTTACGGCCTGGCCGCCACCCAAGTGCTGGCCAAAGAAGGCCTGAGCGAACAGGTGCAAGACAAGCTGGTCACCGGCCAGAACATCACCCAGGCGTTCCAGTTCGTGTCCACCGGCAACGCCGAACTGGGCTTCGTGGCCCTGTCGCAGATCTACAAGGACGGCAAAGTCACCAGCGGTTCCGCCTGGATCGTGCCCGCCGCACTGCACGACCCGATCAAGCAGGACGCCGTGATCCTCAACAAAGGCAAAGACAACGCCGCCGCCAAGGCACTGGTGGAATACCTCAAGGGCCCCAAGGCCGCCGCCGTGATCAAATCCTACGGCTACACGCTGTAAATGCCGCTGTCGAGTGCCGATTTTTCGGCGATCTGGCTGACCCTCAAACTGGCGTCACTGACCACCGCCCTGCTGTTGGTCATCGGCACTCCGATCGCTTTGTGGCTGTCGCGCACCCGTTCGTGGTGGCGCGGCCCCATCGGCGCAGTGGTCGCACTGCCGCTGGTGCTGCCCCCGACGGTCATTGGTTTTTACTTGCTGCTGGCCATGGGCCCTAACGGTGCCGTTGGCCAGTTCACCCAATGGCTGGGCCTGGGCACCCTCACCTTCAGCTTTGCCGGGCTGGTGATCGGTTCGGTGATCTATTCCCTGCCGTTTGTGGTGCAGCCGCTGCAAAACGCCTTCACCGCCATCGGCACCCGCCCGCTGGAAGTGGCCGCGACATTGCGCGCCAACCCGTGGGACACGTTTTTCTGCGTAATCCTGCCCCTGGCCCGCCCGGGGTTTATCACCGCATCGATCCTGGGTTTTGCCCATACGGTCGGGGAGTTCGGCGTGGTGCTGATGATCGGCGGCAATATTCCCGACAAGACCCGGGTGGTGTCGGTGCAGATCTACGACCATGTCGAAGCCATGGAGTACGCCCAGGCCCATTGGTTGGCCGGGGCGATGGTGGTGTTTTCTTTTCTGGTGCTGCTGGCGCTGTACTCCAGCCGTAAATCCAGCGCGAGCTGGGGTTGATGCCGATGATCGAAGTTCGCCTGCAACTGAGCTACCCGGGGTTTGCCCTGGACGTTGACCTGCAATTGCCCGGCCGTGGCGTGACAGCCCTGTACGGGCACTCCGGTTCCGGCAAGACCACCTGCCTGCGCTGTATCGCGGGCCTTGAGCGGGCCGCACACGCGTGGGTGAAAATCAACGACGACGTGTGGCAGGACAGCCGTCGGCAGCTGTTCGTACCGCCTCACAAACGCGCGTTGGGCTATGTGTTCCAGGAAGCCAGCCTGTTCCCCCATTTGTCGGTACTGGCCAACCTGGAGTTCGGCCTCAAACGCATCCCGCGGGCGCAGCGCCGGGTCGATATGGCCCACGCCACCGAGTTGCTGGGCATCCGCCATTTGCTGGAGCGCCATCCGCAGCACTTGTCCGGCGGCGAGCGCCAGCGCATCGGCATCGCCCGCGCCTTGCTCACCAGCCCGCGCCTGCTGCTGATGGATGAGCCCCTGGCTGCGCTCGACAGCAAACGCAAAAGCGAGATCCTGCCGTACCTGGAGCGCCTGCACGACGAACTGGACATCCCGGTGCTCTACGTCAGCCACGCACAGGATGAAGTGGCGCGGCTGGCCGATCACATTGTGTTGCTCAGCGACGGCAAGGCCTTGGCCAGCGGCCCGGTGGAAGAAACACTGGCACGGCTGGACCTGCCGCTGGCGCTGGGCGATGACGCAGGCGTGGTCATCAATGGCACGGTGACGGACTACAACGAGCCCTACCAGCTGCTTACGCTGCAGTTGCCCGACAGCCCACTGGAAATGCGCGTGGCCCATGCGCCGCTCGCTGTCGGCAAACACCTGCGGATCAAAGTGCAGGCGCGGGACGTCAGTTTGAGCCTGCACGCCGGGGAACAGAGCAGCATCCTCAACCGCGTGCCGGTGACGGTCACCCAGCAAATCCCCGCCGACAACAGCGCCCATGTGCTGGTGCGCCTGGACGCGGGTGGTACAGCGCTGCTGGCGCGCATCACCCGCTATTCATGCGATCAGTTGCAGCTGCACACCGGCCAAGCGCTGTGGGCGCAAATCAAGGCGGTGGCGGTGCTGGCGTAAATCTATTGGCACGACCGCGACGCCCTGCGGTCAACCTCACATACCTGCCAAGGACCTCTCGCCATGCCCGATCCCGCACTGCTCGCCGACCTGCCCCACGATCTGCATTACGTTGACGACACCCAACCGGGTATCCGCCGAAAAAAACAGCGGGGCGCGTTCCAGTATTTCGACGCGCTGGGCGCACGCATTACCGACGCCGCCGAGGTAAAACGCATCAACGCCCTGGCCGTGCCACCGGCCTACACCGACGTGTGGATCTGCGCCGACCCGCAAGGCCATTTGCAGGCCACGGGGCGTGATGCGCGGGGGCGCAAGCAATATCGCTACCACCCGCGCTGGCGTGAGGTGCGCGACAGCGACAAGTATTCCCGGCTGCACGCGTTTGGCAGCGCACTGCCCAAGTTGCGCCAACAGTTGGAGGCACAGGTGGCGGCGCCTGGGTTCAATCGCGAAAAGGTGTTGGCCACCGTGGTGCTGTTGCTCGATGCCACGCTGATTCGTGTCGGCAATGCCCAGTATGCACGGGACAACCGCTCCTACGGCCTGACCACGTTGCGCACCCGCCATGTGGACGTCAAAGGCAGCGAGATTCTGTTCCAGTTTCGCGGCAAAAGCGGCATAGAACACCAGATCACCGTGAAGGACCGGCGGCTGGCAACCGTGATCAAACGCTGCCTGGAATTACCGGGGCAGAACCTCTTCCAGTACCTGGACGAAAACGGCGAGCGCCACACCGTGAGCTCCACCGACGTCAACGCTTACCTGCACACCCTTACCGGCGCCGACTTTACCGCCAAGGACTACCGCACTTGGGCAGGCAGCGCTCTGGCCCTGGCCGTGCTGCGCGAGCTGGCGTGGCAACCGGAGTCCGACGCCAAAAAGCATGTGGTGGAGATGGTCAAACAGGTCGCCAAACAACTGGGCAACACCCCGGCCGTGTGCCGCAAGTGCTACATCCACCCCGCGGTGCTGGAGCATTACAGCCTGGGCGAATTGGCCAAGCTACCCAAACCCCGGGTGCGCAAGGGGCTTAGAGCCGAAGAGGTCGGGTTGGCGATGCTGCTGGAGCGGCTGTCTGAAGCCTTGTAAGGAGAGGCCTGCCCGATGTAGCAGCCTCGACGTCCGTGTGCTGGTAAAGAGCTATGACATCGGGCAGGCAGGCCAATGGTAAGGCAATGCCCCCGAGGCTGTCCGCAGGGCATTTCTGAAAAATTCTAACGTAACGCCTTACAGACACGTCGCCAGGGCAGCCAGTCGGCGCTTGGCCGGGTAGTTGTCTTGGGCGGCGTAGTACTTGAGCGTGGAGCCCGCACCGGCGTTGATCACATCCACAAAATAGTCGCCCGCGGTGGTGTAGACCGTGAAGCCACCCGCTGGAGCAGGCTCCATGAAACCACCAGCGTCCACGCCAAACACCTTCTCGTCCTGCCAGCCGAACTGCACGCACTGGGCAACCAGCAACGCAGCCTTGTCCGAGTCCAGGGTTTTGTAGGGCGTGCCGGCACGCGCCTCTTTCATTTTGGAACCTGCACAACCGGCCAGCGAGGCCAGTATCAATGCGCCAATGAGCACTTTTTGCATGCCGTCGCTTCCTTGAAAAAGACGCGACTTTATCACTCCCGGCCGCCCTCGCCGACTGCCTTTTAGGTGGCTACATGAACTTTGTTTCACAGTGATGTCAGGCAGTGGCGCTTATAGTGGCAACGCTCATTTTTTTGAAGTCTCCCTTCGGCCCGCCCTCCCGCGGGCTTTTTTTCGCCTGCGCCTCAGAACCACCAACGGAACAGGTAGAACAGCGCCATGCTCGACAGCACGGTGATCAGCACGCTGCGGGTCCAGAACATCAACGCCACCGCACACACGCCCGCCAGCAGGTGCGGGTTGCTCGGGCTCAGGTTCAGCCTGTGGTCGGCCAGAAAAATGATCGGCCCGCAAATGGCGGTCAACATGCCCGGCACGGCAAACCCGAGGAACTCGCGCGCGCCCCGGCTCAACTTGACCGGCAAGCGTGGCTCCAGAAACAGGTAACGGTTGAAAAACACGATCAGGCCCATCGCAACAATCATCACAAACATCATGACTGCCCCACTCCCAACCGCTTGCAGGCAAACCCTGCGCTCATCCCCAGCACACCGGACACCACCACCGCCGACTCCCAGTGCAAGTAGCTGAGCCACACCGAACACAACAACGCCACGGCCACGCACACCACCGTGGGCACATCGCGCACCACGGGGGTGATCAAGGCAATAAAGGTGGCGGCGATGGAAAACTCCAGGCCCAGTTGATCCAGCCCCGGAATGCTCTTGCCGAGCACGATGCCGGCCAGGGTGAACACGTTCCAGGCGATATAAAACGTCAGGCCCACGCCCAGCGCGTACCAGCGGTTGAAGGTCTGGCGGTCAAAGTGGTTGACCAGGGCGAAGAATTCGTCGGTGAGCAAAAAGCCCAGGCTCATGCGCCAGCGCGATTGCAGCGGCGACAACGTAGGGCGCAGGTGCATGCCGTAGAGCAAGTGCTGGGAGGTCAGCAGTAACGTGGTCAACAAAATGGAGAGCAGGCTGGCACCGCTCTTGACCATGCCAATGGCAACCAACTGCGCCGCACCGGCAAATACGATGGCCGACAGCCCCTGCGCTTGCAGCGGGGTGAACTGCGCATCGATGGCGGTCGAGCCCGCGAGCAGGCCCCAGGGCGCACACGCGAGTGACAGCGGAATAATCGCGATCGCGCCACGGGCGAAGGCGTTCAGGGGCAAGGCATCAGGCATACACGACAGGCTCGGCGACAGGAGGCCGACCAGCATGCCTGCGCCGTCAGGCGTTGTCTTGAATGATCGTGCTCAGGCCAGCTTTACCGACACCCGCTCCACCGCATCACGGGCCTCGCGCAGTTCGTGGGCGTCCTGATTGAGGCGGTGGATGGTGTTGAGCAAACGCTGACGCAGCACTTCATCGCCGAGTTTTTCGACGGCGCGCATCAAGTCGAACGCGGCGGTTTCGTTGTTTTGGGCGACGGAATCCAGGGTCTTGCGCAGGTTGCGAGTGGCACGGGTCACGCGGGCGTCTTCCTTCATTACCAATGGGCAGGCACTTTAGGACATGAGTGTTTCACTTTAATTTCAACCACTTGTCAAAGATTGACGAGGTATTGATATGAATCAATGCTGCGCGACGGCGAACTTTGCGTTTACCCGTTGATCCATGCTCTGGACAATACCCCGCCCTTGATGATGACCCCGACGGGTCAGTGACCGTTAATGCCGCCTCGGAGACCCTGTGCATGCTTGTCGCCATTGCCATCTTTGTGTTCACCATCACCCTGGTCATCTGGCAACCCAAGGGCCTCGGCGTTGGCTGGAGCGCCAGCCTCGGGGCCCTGCTGGCGCTGGCGTGCGGCGTTATCAGCCTGGCTGACATTCCGGTGGTGTGGCACATCATCTGGAATGCCACGGCCACCTTTGTCGCCCTGATCATCATCAGCCTGTTGCTCGACGAAGCCGGTTTTTTTGCCTGGACCGCCCTGCACGTGGCGCGCTGGGGCCAGGGCCGCGGCCGTCGACTGTTTGCCTATATGGTGCTGCTGGGCGCCCTGGTGTCTGCGCTGTTTGCCAACGATGGCGCGGCATTGATCCTCACGCCCATCGTCATGTCGATGTTGCTGGCGCTGCGTTTTTCCACGGCGGCCACCCTGGCCTTTGTGATGGGCGCGGGGTTTATCGCCGACACCGCCAGCTTGCCGCTGGTGGTCTCGAACCTGGTAAACATCGTGTCGGCGGACTATTTCAAGATCGGCTTCAACGCCTACGCCGCCGTGATGGTGCCGGTCAACCTGGTCAGCGTGGCGGCCACGTTGGCCATCCTGCTGTGGTTTTTTCGCCGTGACATCCCGGCGACCTACAACCCGTCCGACCTCGACCCACCCGCCAGCGCCATCCATGACCGTGCGACCTTTCGTGCCGGTTGGTGGGTGCTGGGTATCTTGCTGGTCGGCTGTTTCGCCCTTGAACCGCTGGGCATTCCCATCAGCGCCATCTCCGGCGTCTGCGCGGTATTGCTACTGGCCATCGCTGCCAGGGGCCACCGGATTTCCACGCGCAAGGTCTTGAAGGAAGCGCCCTGGCAGATCGTGATTTTCTCCCTGGGCATGTACCTGGTGGTATACGGCCTGCGCAATGCCGGGCTGACCGGCTACCTGGCGACCTGGCTCGACACCTTCGCAGGCTATGGCGTGTGGGGCGCGGCGCTGGGCACCGGGGTGTTGACCGCCCTGCTGTCGTCGGCCATGAACAACCTGCCGACCGTGCTCGTCGGCGCGCTGTCCATCGAAGCCAGCCACGCCGTGGGCGTGGTCAAGGACGCAATGATCTACGCCAACGTGATCGGCAGCGACCTGGGCCCCAAAATCACCCCCATCGGCAGCCTGGCCACCCTGCTCTGGCTGCACATTCTGGCGCGCAAGGGCATCACGATCACGTGGGGCTACTACTTTCGCGTGGGCATCGTACTGACCCTGCCGGTGTTGTTGATCACCCTGGCGGCGCTGGCGTTGCGCTTGAGTGTCTGACCCCAGGCACGCCTAAATGGCGGCACTCCTTACGCCGGGCGTTGGCCGTGCCGTTTCTTCCATGTCGTCGCGCCCCAGGCACACCTGGTCCTGGTGCACGGCGGCATAGACCCCGCCACGGGCGTGACGCCCTTCGTACCAGTCGGCCGTCACGTTGAGCTCGCGCAAGGCCGACCGCAGCGGAAAGTCCACGTCGTCGCAGGCTTCCGAACCACACACCACGGCAACTTTGCAATGCTGGAGGTCCTGCTCGCGGATCCCCAACCCCTGCGCCGCCGTCTTTAACATCTGCAGCATGGACGTCGCGGTGTGCGCCTTGGCCTCGCGCGGCGACTCAAAAAGGTGGGCCAGGTAATTGGCAGAGCCTGTGAAGATGGCCACCGCCCGACACGTGATCAGTTCGGAGGTGACCAACGGCACGTGCTTGGGGCTCACACACGCCATGTTTTCCGTGACGATACTGCCCACTTCAGTGCCTGAAAGGCGCGGCAGCACCCGGATGTCCGCCATCCCGCCGGGCGTGTTGTGGGGTGTTGCCTCGGCCGCTGGCGAGTGAGCGTGAGTACGATGAAGGCCCTGGATATTCATAGTGTGTTCCGCAAGTTTAAACCTGGCGCGTATTGCACTGCATCGCCGACCTTATTCCAAGTGATTTTTACAACCTGCTTAATTGATCCTGACCTTTTATCTGAACACACTCTGAACAATCACTTATTCAAGTTATTAATCGTTGACATCCGACAGTGGCCTGAGTAGATTGCCCGGGCCTGCCACGCGGGCCTTTTTTAAACCTCACAAAAGAAGCCAATGGACACAGTATCTAGTCGCTGTCCGGATCTCGCGAATGCGGTGAATCGGGCGCCAAACCCAGAACATGACGGGACTCGCCTTTCGGGCCGGGTAAGCTGCGCTAGAGCTTGATGCTCCACCGTAACTGCCTCGCCGGTCGCGTGTCCGGTCCCGAGGTGTGTTATGACCTTCCAACTCCTTGTTTTACCTGATATCCGTGCGCTGGCTGCGGCCCTGCGCGCCATGCTGTGCCGCACGCCCGTGGGCTTTTCGCCTACCCGCGCGGCCTTGACCTGCCCTTCCCCTCGTGTGCGCCCTACCCCCCGGGCCCACTGGCGTATCTGCCCCAGCACCGGCCAACGCGTGCAGCACTGGGTTCACGCCGACCCTCAAGACCCCCAGAGACGGAGTGCCTGGCGCCTGCTTGCCCAAGCCAGCCTGGCCCTGAGCGTCTACGTGGATACTCGCGCCGCCTGAGGCGGCCGCAGCCCCTGTTTCGTTCACCCTTAGTTATTGCACAACTGGAGTTCTCTATGGACGAAGCCAGTAGTAGCCCGCTGCGCGCCTATTAACTAACGCGCACTTCGCGGGCCCCTAGAAAGTTACCGACACCTTATTTAAACCGATCGCGAAGTGAGCGACTCGGCATGCTGTCGCTCGCCTGTCATCAGGTAAGTAACGGGTATGTTTTGTCGAAAAATTGGCGACAGGAGTACACACCATGAGCGCCGTAAAAAATCCGCAAGTGCATCACAAAACCGGCACCGACAGCGACACCAAACTGTCGATGCGTGCCGCCCGCGAAGCCCAGAACGGCCTGTCGGCCACCCTCGCCAACGTGCGCGCCACCAAAGAAGGCCTGACCGAACTGGACGCCAGCGCCCGCCTGCAACGCGAAGGCTATAACGAGGTGGCCCACGACAAGCCGCCTCACGCGCTCGTGCAGTTCTTGCAGGCACTGAACAACCCGTTCATCTACGTGCTGCTGACCCTGGGCGCCATCAGTTTTGTCACCGATTGCTGGCTGCCCCTGCAAGCCGGTGAAGAGGCCGACCCGACCAAAGTCGTCATCATCATGACCATGGTGATGCTCAGCAGCCTGCTGCGGTTCTGGCAGGAACACCGTTCGGCCAAGTCCGCCGAAGCGCTCAAGGCCATGGTGCGCACCACGGCTACCGTGCTGCGCCGTGAACAGGTCGGCTCCAAACCCACCCTGCGCGAGGTGCCGATGCGTGAGCTGGTGGCCGGTGACATCGTGCAACTGTCGGCGGGCGACATGATTCCGGCGGACATCCGCCTGATCGAGTCCCGCGACCTGTTCATCAGCCAGGCCGTACTGACCGGCGAAGCCTTGCCCGTGGAAAAGTACGACACCCTGGGCGACGTCACGCAAAAGTCCGCCCACGCAGCGGTAGCCGACCCGGGCAACCTGCTGGACCTGCCCAACATCTGCTTTATGGGCACCAACGTGGTCAGCGGCCGTGCGCAAGCGGTGGTGGTCGCTACCGGCCCGCGCACCTACTTTGGCTCGCTGGCCAAGGCGATTGTGGGGTCGCGGGTGCAAACCGCCTTTGACCGGGGCGTGAACAGTGTCAGCTGGTTGCTGATCCGCTTCATGCTGGTGATGGTGCCGATCGTGTTCCTGCTCAACGGCTTCTCCAAGGGCGATTGGGGCGATGCGTTTCTGTTCGCCCTGGCCGTTGCCGTAGGCCTGACCCCGGAAATGCTGCCGATGATCGTCAGCGCCAACCTGGCCAAGGGCGCCACCGCCATGGCCAAGCGCAAAGTGGTGGTCAAGCGCCTCAACGCCATCCAGAACTTCGGTTCGATGGACGTGCTGTGCACCGACAAGACCGGCACCCTGACCCAGGACAAGATCATCCTCGAACACCACGTAAATGCGTTTGGCACCCGTGATGACGCGGTGCTGTCCCTGGCCTGGCTCAACAGCCACCACCAGAGCGGCATGAAAAACCTGATGGACCAGGCCGTGGTGCAGTTCTCGCAGCAGAACCCCGCGTTCCAGGTGCCGTTTGCCTATAGCAAGGTGGATGAGCTGCCGTTTGACTTCGTGCGCCGTCGCCTGTCGATTGTGGTCAAGGACAGCCACAACGACCACCTGCTGGTGTGCAAAGGGGCGGTGGAAGAGATGCTGAGCATTTCCACCCACGTGATGGAGGGCGACAAGGCGGTAGAGATCGACGACCGGCGTCGCCTGCAATTGCTGGCCATCGCCAACGACTACAACGAAGACGGTTTCCGGGTACTGGTGGTGGCCACTCGCAACATCCCCGCCGCCCTGGCGCGCAACCAGTACACCCCCGCCGATGAACGCAACCTGGTGATCCGAGGGTTCCTGACCTTTCTGGACCCGCCCAAGGAAACCGCGGGCCCGGCCATTGCCGCACTGCGCGAAATCGGCGTGGCGGTCAAGGTGCTCACCGGCGACAACGCCGTGGTCACCAGCAAGATCTGCCGTCAGGTGGGCCTGGAGCCCGGCGAGCCGCTGCTGGGGGTAGAAATCGAAGCCATGGACGACGCCACCCTCAAGCGGCGCGTCGAGGAGCGCACCGTTTTCGCCAAACTGACGCCGCTGCAAAAATCCCGGGTGCTCAAGACCCTGCAGTCCAACGGCCACACCGTGGGTTTCCTGGGGGACGGCATCAACGACGCCCCGGCCCTGCGCGACGCCGACGTGGGGATCTCGGTGGACAGCGCCACCGACATCGCCAAGGAATCGGCCGACATCATCCTGCTGGAAAAAAGCCTGATGGTGCTGGAAGAAGGCGTGCTCAAAGGCCGCGAAACCTTCGGCAACATCATGAAGTACCTGAACATGACCGCCAGCTCCAACTTCGGCAACGTGTTCTCGGTGCTGGTGGCGAGTGCGTTCATCCCGTTCTTGCCCATGCTGTCGATCCACCTGCTGTTGCAGAACCTGATGTACGACATCTCCCAGCTGGCCTTGCCGTGGGACAAGATGGACAAGGAATACCTGGCCAAACCGCGCAAGTGGGATGCCAAAAACATTGGCCGCTTCATGGTCTGGATCGGGCCCACCTCGTCGATCTTCGACATCACCACCTTTGCCCTGATGTGGTACGTGTTCGCCGCCAACAGCGTAGAAATGCAGACCCTGTTCCAGTCCGGCTGGTTCATCGAGGGCCTGCTCTCGCAAACCCTGGTGGTGCACATGCTGCGCACCCGCAAGGTCCCGTTCTTCCAGAGCACCGCCGCCTGGCCGGTGTTGCTGATGACCTCGATCGTGATCGGGCTGGGGATCTACGTACCGTTCTCGCCGCTGGGCACGCTGGTGGGCCTGCAACCGCTGCCGATGGCGTACTTCCCGTGGCTGGTGGCCACCCTGCTGTCCTACTGCTGCGTGGCACAACTGATGAAGACGATCTACATCCGCCGCTTCAAGCAGTGGTACTGATCAACCGCCCCTGAACACGCTGGCGGCTCACCGGCCGCCAGCAACAGTGAGATGCCCCCATGAACACACTGTTGAATGCTCTGGAAAACGGCCTGCGCGCAACGCTGGTGTCTGGCCTGGCGCACGCGGCCCGGCTGGTGATGAGGCTGGGCGTGCGGCTCTATGCCCGCAACCTGCTCAGCGCCATGGAAATGCGCCTGATGCTGGGGTTTTCCAGCACGCTGCACAGCGCCTCGATCCGACTGCTACGCGCCCCACGGCGGTAATTCGCACTACAAGGAAACCTCTGCATGCGCGTCTTGATCTGTGCAGGTCGTCATTACGCCGATACCAAAAAGTCCCGCCAGGTGCTGGACGCCTATCACCGCCTGCACCCCGTGCAGGTTTTGATCCACGGCGGCAGCCAGTTCCTGGGCAGCGACGTGGAAGACTGGGCCCGGGAAACCGGGGTGGACGTGGTGCGTTACCCGCCCAACTGGCAACGCCACGGCAAGCAGGCCGAGCGCCATCGCAACCGGTTCATGCTGGCTGACAGCCAACCGGACGTGGTGATCGCGCTGCCCGGTGGCGACGACACCTCGGAGCTGGTCAACCAGGCAAAAACCTGCGGCATCCCTGTGCTGACCGTAGAAAACTGAATACCCCCTCATTGGAGCATCACCATGCAAGAAGACCCCAGTTGTCGCCCCACCCGCTTGCCCGACCCTTTTGTGAATCACGGCGCGTCCCTGCCAAATCCCCAGGGGCGCAGCCTTTGGCTGTTGATCGAGGTTGACCATGTACAAAAAACACACCCCGCAGCGTCCTGACGGTTTTGCCAAATACCGCAACCGGCAACACGCCACACCCCGCCCGACCTTTCACCCGCTGCCCCCTGCCAAACTCAGAGCACTGCGCCGCAACGTCTTTTTTGTGGGCATGACCCTGGGCCTCGTGATTGTTATCGGCCTGCTGTCCAAGGCCTACGCGGCCGGCGGCGCCTATGTGGTCGACGATGGCGCCATCAATGACCCGGGCCAGTGCAACGTCGATGCCTGGTACACCGCCAACCGTCACGACGGCTCGACCCACAGCCAAACCCTGTCTCCGGCCTGCACCCCGGCGGGCCTGCCCTGGCTGCAAGCGGGCGTCGCTGTGTCACGGGCCAACGCCGACGGGCACGGCGAAACCCAACTCAGCCCGCAGTTCAAGGCACAGGTGTGGTCACGCGAAGACGCGGGCTTAGCGCTGGCCGCGTCGGTCACGGCCCATTACGCGCTCAATCGCCCCCATGCCTACGACGGCACCGACTGGAACCTGCCGCTCACCTGGCAACCGGCGCAGGCGCTGCGGCTGAGCGTCAACGCGGGCTGGAGCCACGCCTACAACGGCGGCGACCCGCAACAGCGAGCCACGTGGGGCACCGGCCTGGAATACCGCCTCGTCGATACGGTGACGCTGATCGCCGAGCGCTATGGCCAACAAGGCGGCGACCAGGCATGGCAAGCGGGGCCACGGCTGCAGGTGAGCAAGGATGTCGATGTGGACCTGGTGCTGGGACGCAGCCTGATCGGGGCGCGTAGCCAGTGGTTGACCACCGGGGCGACGTTCAGGTTCTAGGACGCGGTCGGCACACGGCGATAGGCCGCCAGCAGCACGCCCATCGCCATCAACAGCCCCCCTGCCCCGCGATTGAACTGCTGCAAGTGCGCGGGCCGCAAACGCGCCAGCAAGCGGGCCCCGCACACGGCGTAAAACAGCATGGTGCCCACGTTCAACACACACAGCACCAGCAACAGGCAGACGTATTGGGGGAATTGGGGTTGGCTGCCGTCGACGAACTGCGGCAAAAAGGCCGACATGAACAGCAGGGCCTTGGGGTTGGAAATTGCCACCAGAAAGCTGCGAGTGAACAGGCTGGCCGAGCGCACACTGCCCGTCTCGGCCTCACCGACCGTCGGCAATGCGGTGAGTGGCGAGCGCAGCATCTGCCAGCCGATCCAGACCAAATAGGCCGAGCCGATCCACTTCAGCGCCTGGAACAAGCCCTCGCTCGCCGCCAGCAACAAGCCCAAGCCACACGCCACGGCCGTGACCAGCAACGCATCGGCAAGCACCGCCCCGGCCATGCCCCAGGACGCGGCCCGCACGCCATGGCGCGAACCGTTCTGCAGCGCGAGCAAGACCGTGGGGCCGGGAACAGCGATGATCGCCGCACTCATCATCACGAACAAAAACAAGGTGGCCAGGGACATGAAAAATACCGTTGGAGCAAAGGATGGCGAATGATCGACCAAATACCTTGCGCCGCCTAGCCCCAAAGGCCATGGCTCCTGCTATGCCATGGCCCGTTGGTCGCTATTTGACCTTGCTGCTCAAGGTATCGACGCTGCGCTTGAGGTCATCCAGGCTGCGTTTCTGATCGTCCAAGCTGCGTTTCTGATCCTCCAGGCTGCGCTTCTGGTTGCTCACATCGCCTTTGAGGCCCGAAAGCTCGCTGGAACTGCTGCTCGAACTGGAGCTGGAGTTGCGCTTGAGGTCTTCCACCTGACTCCTGAGCTTGTCGAGGCTGCTGTTCTGGTCGGCCACGGTACGTTTGAGCCCCGACACGTCGCCCGAGCTGGAACTGCTGCTGGAACTGGTGTTGCGCTTGAGCTCGTCCAGCTCGCTCTTGAGCTTGTCGATCAGGCTTTTTTGATCGGCCAGGGTGCGCTTGAGGTCCGACAACTGGCTGTCGCTGGTGCTGGAGCGCGACCCTGTGTGCTTGCTGAGGTCTTCAAGGGCGCGTGCCTGCTCTTGCATCTTGTTTTTGAGGCTTTGCAATTCGGCGCTGTCACGCTTTTGCGCATCGCGCATTTGCTCCAGCTCACCAATAGTGAACGCGGAGGAATGCAGCTCGTAACGGTTGGCGCCTGCCCAACTGCTGGCGGTGATCCGGTCATTGCTCGAGGCGTCGAAGGTGCCCCATTGCACGGGGTTATCGGCGTGTGCCGTTGAGGCCGTGGCCACCCACAGTAATGAGGCGGCAGCAACGAATGTGAACGAGGGCTTGGCAATGCTGAACATCAACGATTCCTTTCTGATCTGCCAAGATGGCACATCGCTATGACTGCGAATATCAGAACAGGTTCCCGGTGGTCACCACGACGACAAGCGGCTGCGTTTTTCCAGTTGTTTAGACACGATAAACACCGCCGAGGCCAACACCACATAAAACACGGCCGTCAGTGCATAGGTCTTGAAAAACTCGAAATTCCCGCCCGCCAGCTCTTGCATGCGCGCGAACAACTCCGGGTATTGCACCAGAAACGCAATGGAGCTGTCCTTGAGGTTGTAAATAACCTGGTTGGTCAGGGCCGGCACCGACGTGCGCAGCACTTGGGGAAGGATGATGCTGGTGTAGATCTGCACATCGCTGAACCCCTGCGCGGTGGCCGCTTCCAGCTGGCTTTTGTCCAGGCCGTTATAGGCGGTCAACAAATAGGCCGCGTTGTAGGCGCCCACGTTCGCGGTAAAACCAATCACCATGACTTCAAACGGGCTCAGGCGAATGCCCAGGGCCGGTAGGCCGTAGTAAAGGATGTAAATGATGCAGATCAGCGGCGTGCCGATGAAAAACGACTTGTAGGCTTCGATACTTTTAGCCACCCACTTGCGCGGGCTCAAACTTAGGTAAAAGACCGCAACGCCCAGCAAAAAACCGCTGAGCGATGCCGTCAGCGTCAACTTGACCGTGGCCCAGATACCCGACGAGATCAACGGCCATTGTTCGAGAAAGTCCTGGTAAAAACCCAGCCACGCATCACTCATAACGGTTTTTCCCGAAAAACCAGGCGACTTCGGGAATCTCGGCGTGCTGCGCCAGTTCGGCGACCGGGCCTTGGGCCACGATTTTACCCGCGTACATGAACACCACGTTCTGGCTGATCTGGTTGGCAAAAGCGATATCGTGGGTCACACACACCGTGGTGATTTTTCGGGCTTCCAGCTTTTTGATCAATAACGCCACTTCCTGGCTCATCAACGGATCCAGCGCCGAGGTGGGCTCGTCCAAGATGACGATTTCCGGCTTCATCACCAGCGTTCTCGCCAGTGCGACACGTTGCTTCTGCCCGCCAGACAATTGCACCGGGAATTTTTTCGCGTGCGAGGCCATCTCGAAATAGGCCAGCTCTTCCAACGCCAACAACCGCGCTTCTTCGCGGGTTCGACCCTGGAGTTTGATCAGCCCCAGCGTGATGTTATCCAGCACACTCAAGTGTCGGTACAAGGCAAAGTTCTGAAACACGAAGCCGATTTGCCGACGCAACTTGCGCACGTCCACCTGCGGGCTCAACAGGTCTTCACCGTGAAAATGCAGCGTGCCCTGATCGGGCCGCTCCAACAGGTTCATGCAACGAATCAGCGTGGTCTTCCCGCAGCCCGAAGGGCCCATGATCACCCGCGTCTCGCCAGCATTAATGGTCAAGTTGATGCCATTGAGCACCACGTGATTATCGAACGACTTGACCAGGTTACTGATTTGCAACATCGACATTCATCACTCCTGGCTATCACTGATCCGCATAGCGGCGCTTGATGCCCGCCATCACCAGGGAGAACACTTTATAAATGCAAAAATACATGAGGCCGGCGACTAGGTAGATATTGACCCCAAGCATCGTGGACGCGGTGAGCGCTTTGGCTTGCCCCAGTATTTCGGTGAACCCTACGGTGTATGCAAACGGCGTATTTTTGAGGATGGCCGTCAGTTCGTTCATCACACCGGGAATAGAGAACCGCAACATCTGCGGGATTTCGATGTAGCGCACCACTTGAAACGCGCTGAAGCCCATTGACTGGGCGGCCACGATTTCACTGTGCTCGACCGAATCGAGCGCGCCACGGAAGACTTCGGAAAGATACGCGCCTCCAATCACCCCAAGGCTGAGGTTCATGGCAATGATCGGCGAGGGGCGAATGCCAAGGCTTGGCAACCCGAAATACACCAGAAAGAGCAGCACCAGAACCGGGATCGAGCGAACGACAAACACCCCCAGGCTCAAGGCCATACGCACACGCGGGCCCGAGAGCCGCCGTAACACGGCGACCCCCAACCCCAACGCAAAGGCGGTGATGAAGCACGACAACGTGATGAAAACAGTCGCCACGACACCGTGCAACAACAGCCCTATGACATCGAAGAACTCGTGTTCAAACATCAATCATGACTTCAGCCATTTGTCCATGATGGCGGCCAACTTCTGCGGGCCCAACTCTTTCAAGTACGCATCAAAGTCAGCACGGATCGGCGAACCTTGTTGGAACGCGAAACCCAGGTGGTCAACGCCTTTGAACGAGTAGCTGACGTCGATCGGCAACTTCTGGTGGTATTTGTAGTTGGCGTACACCGGCTCTTCGATAAAGGCCAGGTCGAGGTTGCCGTTCTGCAAGTCGGTGATCACTTCGTTGTAAGACGGGTACAACTTGGCATCGGCTACTTTGAAGTAACCTTTTGGCTCCAGGTCTGTTTTGATCAGGTCCGCATAGGCCATGCCGCGTGGGTAGCCAATGCTGTACTTCTTCAACTGCGCCAGGTCGGTCAGGGTCAGTTTCTTGGAACTCAGGCTGACCAGGTTAAAGGAGTTCTCGTAATAAGGGGTCGAGAAGTCCATGACTTTCTTGCGCTTGTCAGTAATCGAGATACCCGAGAACGCCAAGTCCGCTTGTTTGCTGGCGACCGCGCCCAGCATACCGTCCCAGTCGTATTCCTTGGTCTTGAACGTGCAGCCACGGGACTGGCAGTACCCGGTGAAAATCTCCAGGTCGACGCCTTGCAGCTTGCCGCTCTGGTCTTTGAACAACATCGGCGGCGAGTTAGGCGACACCGCGATTTCAAGGGTTTTACCCTTCACCAGGTCGTTGGCGGAGGCGCTGACGGCCACCAGGCTCAACAAGGATGCAAAGATTATTTTTTTGAGATTTTGCATAGCACATGCTCATTTAAAGTGGAGGAATAACACAGTGGTTTTTCAAACCAATACAGGCCTTACGCCATCATTCGCCCACGAAAAAATCTCCCGGGCTGATGGGTGAAAATCCGTTTTCAAATGCACTTTTTTAGAGCGTCGAGAGCGTGAGTGGCATAAAACCCTCATCGGTTCCCAATACGAAAAAAAAGCAGAACCCACTTATCGGATCCAATCCTGGAAACTTAGCCAACAGACTGTTTGGATCCAATACTAACTATCAAACAAGGCTTCAACGCACTACTTGATACGCTTAATGCGATCACACTGGCGCGCTGACGGTAGCTCATCGTTTAAGCACATACAAACGAATTTAACCACGATAGACTTTAGGCATCCTCTTGATTGCTTGAGCGACTTAACCGTCTAAAAACAGAATGTACCGAGAAACTAACCGTGTTGTTACACACACGCCTACAGTCTGTTTTTATAATGCCTGCCTGAACTAACGTGGGGGCGACTGCATAAGCGGCCGAGACTGTAAAGCCTTATAAAGCATCTGACTATAGCGATTGACTTCATCTGGTATGAAGTCCCGCTAAATAATCAACCTGCGCCACAGGCCCGCAGTTGTTCCAGCGCCGCATAGGGCGCAGCGGCCCACTGCGACACCCGCTCCTTGAGCAACCCGCACGCTTCGCGCTGTTTGTCGGCACTGTCGGGTACAAACACCCGCCCCGGTTGCTTGGCGTGCCGGCTGACGGCATCGAACGCCCGCGCCCGCTGCCCGTTGTCCAGGCCAAAAACGTCTGCCAGGTGCCCGTCCATCGCGCCCGGCAACTCGGTGTAATTGACCGGTAAACCGCCGAACGCCTGGCAATGCTCAAGCCCCTGCTGCAACGTGCGGCCCAGCCGCCGGGCAATATAGTCTTCGCGCACGACGCCCTGGCCCGGTGTATCCAGCGAGCTGTCGCCGATCATGCCCGGCACCATGTGCATACCCGCCCGGCGCCAATGGGACACGGCGATTTCCAGCGGGTCGCGGTACAGGAACAGCCAGGGCGTGGTCGGAAAACACGCGTGCAGCAACGGCAATTCACCGATGTTCCAGGCGTCCAGCTTGATCACCAGTTTTTGTTCGTCGCCGCGCCGCAACTGCCCGTAGGCGGCCAGCAGGCCACGCAACGCGGCCTGCCGCTGCGGCGCCTCAAACGCGCCGCGCAACAGGGTATCCAGCGGCGGTGGTTCGCTGACCACAATAACGTCGTCTAACTGCGCCAACATCTGGCAGAGCAACGTCGAGCCACACCGTGACGCGTGGTAGATGAACGCCGTCGGCGCGACCGCCGGCAAGCACCACTCTGTGAGCGCGGCCAGCGGTGTCTGTTGACCGAACGCCTGGTTGAACGGCAGCCGCAGCGCCGCGTCCACCGCGTCACGGAAAAACGGCGGGTCGAGCCTGCGCTCACCAAACCAGCACCAGTCCACCTGCCACGCGCTCGCCTGTTGCCACAGGCGTATCGGCAACCAGCCCTTCAAGCCCACCATTGTTGGCTCCAGCGGGACCGCCCCAGGCGCATGGCCGAGCGCACATCGTCACGCCCGAACAACAACCCCCGTTGCGCCGCCAGCGCCAGCGTGCGGGTGATAAACGCCTCGCTGTCTTCCAGGCCCTGCAAGGCCTGGCACAGCCCAGGCTCGCTGTGAGCAAAAAAGGGGACAGATTTATTTTTTCTGAAAATAAATCTGTCCCCTTTTTTCTCGCATACCCCCCAATCATGCTGCCGGTCGCGGCATCTCCTCCCGCCAGCGAAGACGA
>NZ_JBSVWN010000025.1:0-82192 GCF_054071325.1 Pseudomonas sp. SDO5215_S409
TTTTCATGAAGATCAAGAATGACTTTCCCGGTAATCCGTGAAGAACCAAAAAAAACCGCTCGGATGAGCGGTTTTTTTAGGCCTGTTGTTTCTCGGAGCGGCCTGCCAAGAGGCTTGGTTCTTCACTGCTACCCGCCAGGGCCGCCTTGAGAAAGCGTTGTTGGTTGGCGGTAGGCGAGTTGGGCAGCAAAGCTTCACGGGTCTTGGAGGGGGCTTTGCGGGCCGCGGGCTTGTCGATGAGTGATCCCATGTAAACCTCCTGAGTGAATCTGGTTTGAACGTGTCTGGCGGTACTATGTACGATCCAGTTCGACCACCAGTCTGCCACACGCGTCGAACGAAAAGCCCAGGTCGCGATAAACGGGGATTGCACCCGCTGCGGGCTCCTGAATTTCTATCCATCGGCTGCCAATGATTCTGGCGTAGTGCTCCACTGCAATCATCGTCAAGGCGCCAATCCGGCTTTTCAGCGGGTGGGCTTTACCCCGGCTGGCCTTCAATAGAGCTGGTAGCGCAAGAAATCATGTTTTTTTGGCATGGGTCATCATGGGGCAAGGGCACCCGTAGGGGAGCACGTGGGTTTTGCTCAAGGCTAGGCACACCCCCCATGAATGTCCTTAGTGGCCTTTTGGCAAAGCCGTTGCTGTACATGTCAGCGCAGTGATCGCCCCCGCGTAGTCACAGCACAAAACGCGTCACCAACCCGTTGAGGTCCACCGCCAGCCGTGACAGTTCCTGGCTGGCTGCCGATGTCTGGGTGGCGCCTGCGGCGGTCTGTGTCGACAGGTCGCGAATGTTCACCAGGCTGCGGTCCACTTCCCGCGCCACCAGTGCCTGTTGCTCGGCGGCGCTGGCGATGACCAGGTTGCGCTGGCTGATCTGGGTGATGGCCGCGGTGATTTTTTCCAGGGCATTGCCCGCGCTGTTGGCCCGTTGCAGGGTTTGGCCGGCGTGTTCAGCGCTGCTGTTCAGGGCGCCGACAGTGTCTTGGGTGCCTTGCTGGATACCGTTGATCATCTGCTCGATTTCTTCGGTAGAGTCTTGGGTGCGTTGCGCCAGTGAGCGCACTTCGTCCGCCACCACGGCAAAACCGCGACCGGCCTCACCCGCACGCGCCGCTTCAATCGCGGCGTTGAGCGCCAGCAGGTTGGTTTGCCCGGCGATCCCGCGAATCACTTCCAGCACTTTGCTGATGTCTTGCGCTTGCACCGCGAGGCCCTCGGCCTTGGTCGAGGCACCGAGCACTTCATCCACCAGGTTCTGGATCGAGTCGATGGTTTGGCTGATCTGATGGTGGCCGTGCTTGCTGTCTTCATCCGAGGCCTTGGAGGCTTCGGCGCTCGAGACCGCGTTGCCCGCCACCTCATCCACGGCTGTGCTCATTTGCGTCACCGCCGTGGCGGCCTGTTCGATTTCATCGTTCTGCGCTTGCAGGCCCCGGGTGCTTTGCTCCATCACCGAGCTCATCTCTTCGGCGGCAGACGCCAGTTGTTGCGACGACTCGCCAATGCTACGGATCGTGTCCTGCAGGTTGCTCTGCATGGTGGCCAAGGCGGTGAGCAGTTGCGCCGGTTCATCCTTGCCGCTCACGGTGATCGGCTGGCTCAGGTCGCCGGACGCAATGGTGCGGGCCGCCTCAAGTGCCTGGGCGAGCGGGGCGGTGATGCTGCGGGTCAGCAACCAGGCCAGCGCCAGCGTGGCGATCAGCGCGATGACAATGATCAAGCCGACGATCCATTGCGCATCGGCGTACATCTGGGCGGCCGATTCGGCGGCGGCCTGAATGCCGTGTTGATTGAATTCGATCAACCGCTCCAGGCTCTGGTTAAGCAGCGTGCCCTGCGGCGCCAGTTTGTTGTTGAGCATGTCCAGGGCGTCTTGCTGTTGGTCCAGGTCCACCAGGCGCACCATTTGGTCGACGATGGCCATATAGGTGGCTGCGCCCGCTTGCACCTGCTTGAGCAGGTCACTCTCCTGATCGTCTGCCAGCAGTGACTCGTGCTGCTTGAACAGGTCGTTCAGTTCGGCGCGCTGTTTGCCGATGAGGATTTTGCTGTCGTCGCGTACCCGGGACTCGTCCGTGCTCACCAACCGCAGGCCGGCCAGGCGGATGCTGGCGATGTTGGCTGCGATGTCGTGGGCGCTCTCGATACTGGGCATCCACGAGTCTTCGATGACGACCGCACTTTCACGCAGTTTGGCCATCTGCCCCAGGCCAAACAGGCCAACCACCACCAACAGAATGGCCAACACGGCAAAGCTCAAACTGGCGCGCAAACCGATCCGCATGTTCCTCAATGACATCTCAATGCTCCTTGGGCGATTAGAACTGTTCCCGGATCGGTCTTTTGACCTTGTTAGGCTGGGAGTGGGCGCGCTATATAGCAAAGTGCTACCAGTCTGGTAATCAGGGTTTCCCTTAGGCGCACACTTGCGCCTGCGGGCGCGGTGCGCCTTGCGTCAGGTGAGGCGCAGCCTGGAGCGGCCCAGGATCGACGCGAGGCCACGCCCCGCAAGGCTTGCCGATAAACATGCGCAGTGAAGAGTGCCGGACGTGGCGAGGCGTTTTTGACCGGCTGGTCGGGTTAAAGAAATCATAAAAAAATGTACAAAATGACGATCTGCTGCGCTGCAGTGCCCGAAATGACCCTTTTCCTGCCTCTGGACACTGACTAAGCTCATCTCACCCCCCACTGCCCGTAGAGGTTTTTATGCCGCAGCCCACGCCAGCGCTCGACATTGCCCGCCTGATCCTTGAAGGGTTCGATGACTACCGCGAACACTTTCGCCAGATCACCGACGGCGCTCGCGAGCGGTTCGAGAAAGCCTTGTGGCAGCAGGGGCAGGCAGCGTCGGCGGCGCGCATCAACCTGTATGAAGACAAAGTGGCTGAAGTGACTGCGCGTTTGCGGGCCGCTTTTGACACGGCCGTGCTGCTCGACATCGCCCTGTGGCTCCAGGTGAAAAGTGCCTACATCGGCCTGATCGACCGGCGGTTTGACGATGAGTTGTCCGAAACCTGGTACAACTCGACGTTTTGCGGGTTGTTCAGCCACGACCTGATCAGCGACACCTGCATGTTCATCCACACCACTCGGCCAAGCTCCCGCCAGCCCCGGGCCGCGCAAACCCGTACCTATAAGCCGGACGGCCAGTTGGCGGTCATGCTTGAGCAGGTGTTTGCCGACTACTGCTTCAGCGAAGCCTACGCCGACCTGCCGGGCGACCTGCGGCGCCTGGAGGCGCAACTGCGGGAAAACCTGCCGGACTGGGTGTGCAAAGACCCGGACCTGACCGTCGAGCTGTTTTCGTCGGTGCTCTACCGCAACAAAGGCGCCTACCTGGTCGGGCGCCTGTACACCCACGACGAACAATGGCCGCTGGTGATCCCGCTGCTGCACCGCGAAGGGCGTGGGATCCAGATCGATGCCCTGATTACCGACGAAGCCGAGGTGTCGATCATCTTTTCCTTCACCCGGTCCTACTTCATGGTGGACGTGCCGGTGCCAGCCGAGTTCGTCGGTTTTCTCAAGCGCATCCTGCCCGGCAAGCACATTGCCGAGTTGTACACCTCCATCGGTTTTTACAAGCACGGCAAGTCCGAGTTCTACCGGGCGCTGATCAACCACCTGGCGAGCACCGACGACCGCTTCATCATGGCCCCCGGTGTGCGCGGCATGGTCATGAGCGTGTTTACCCTGCCGGGCTTCAACACGGTGTTCAAGATCATCAAGGACCGCTTTTCACCGTCCAAAAACGTCAACCGCGCCACGGTGATCGAAAAGTACCGGCTGGTGAAAAGTGTCGACCGGGTCGGGCGCATGGCCGACACCCAGGAGTTTGCCGACTTCCGCTTCCCCCTGAGCAAATTCGAACCGCAATGCCTCGCCGAGCTGTTGGAGGTGGCCGCCGGTACGGTCGAGGTCGAGGGCGACAGCGTGCTGATCCGCCACTGCTGGACCGAGCGGCGCATGACCCCGCTCAACCTGTACCTGGAAAGCGCCAGCGACGCCCAGGTGCGCGAGGCCCTGGAAGACTATGGCCTGGCCATCAAGCAACTGGCGGCGGCCAATATCTTCCCTGGCGACATGCTCTTGAAAAACTTCGGCGTGACCCGCCACGGCCGCGTGGTGTTCTACGACTACGATGAAATCTGCTTTCTGACCGAAGCCAACTTCCGGCATATTCCGCCCCCGCGTACCCCCGAGGACGAAATGGCCAGCGAGCCCTGGTACTCCATCGCTCCCCAGGACGTATTCCCCGAAGAGTTCCCCCCGTTCCTGTTCGCCGACGCAGCCCAGCGCCGCCTGTTCGATGAACTGCATGGCGAGCTTTACAACGCCGACTATTGGAAAGGGCTGCAGGAAGCCATTCGGGCCGGCAAAATCATCGACGTCTTTCCGTATAGAAGACGGGGGCCGCTGTAGGCTGCACGCCTCAAGTGGCCAGCGAACGCCGGGCCGCTTGAAGTGTGAAGCTTGCCGCTCCCCGCTGTTTTTCTGCCACAATCCCCGCCCCCGCATAACATAGCCAACTTGCACGCACCTGATGACTGACCAAGCACCTGCATTTGACCAACTGCTGAAAAACCTCGATCACGCCGCTCTCGCCGAACGTCACCGTTTGCGGCGCCAGTTGCTTGAGCTGCGCAAGAAGCCTGACGAGGACAAACTGGCGCAGTGGGTCACGCGGATGCAGGCCTCCTGTGCCCAGGTGACGGCGCGCCGCGACAGCGTGCCGAGCATTCGTTATGACGACAGCTTGCCCATCGCCGCCAAGCGTGACGAGATCAAGGACGCGCTGCAAAAACATCAGGTGCTGATCATTGCCGGTGAAACCGGCTCGGGTAAAACCACCCAGTTGCCCAAGATCTGCCTGGAAATCGGTCGCGGGCAATTCGGGATGATCGGCCACACCCAGCCGCGCCGAATCGCCGCGCGCAGCGTGGCCAGCCGAGTAGCAGAAGAACTGGCCACGCCGCTGGGCTCGCTGGTGGGGTATCAGGTGCGCTTTGAAGACCAGAGCGATTCCAACACCCTGATCAAGTTGATGACCGACGGCATCCTGCTGGCAGAAACCCAGAACGACCGCTACCTGGAACGCTACGACACGATCATCGTCGACGAAGCCCACGAGCGCAGCCTGAACATCGACTTTTTGCTGGGCTACCTGAAAACCCTGCTGCCGCGTCGTCCGGATCTGAAAGTCATCATCACCTCGGCCACCATCGACCTGGAGCGTTTTTCCAAGCATTTCGACGATGCGCCGATTGTCGAAGTGTCGGGCCGTACCTTCCCGGTAGAAACCTGGTATCGCCCGCTCACCCTTGAGCAGGACGAGGAGGGCAACCGGGTCGAGGATGACTTGACCGTCGACCAGGCGATCCTCGCTACCCTGGACGAAATTGCCGCCTACGAGCGCAGCGAACGGCGCAGCCCCGGCGATGTGCTGGTGTTTTTGCCCGGCGAGCGCGAGATCGGCGACGCCGCCGAGATGCTGCGCAAGGCCCAGCTCAAGCACACGGAAATATTGCCGCTGTACGCACGCCTGTCACCGGCCGAACAGCAGCGGATTTTCCAGTCCCACCCGGGCCGGCGCGTGGTGCTGGCGACCAACGTGGCAGAAACCTCGCTGACCGTGCCGGGCATTCGTTATGTGATCGACAGCGGCACCGCGCGCATCAGCCGCTACAGCTACCGCGCCAAGGTCCAGCGGCTGCCCATCGAGGCCATTTCCCAGGCCAGCGCCAACCAGCGTAAAGGCCGCTGCGGCCGGGTGGAGCCGGGCATTTGCGTGCGGCTGTACAGCGAAGAAGACTTTATCGGGCGCCCGGAATTTACCGACCCCGAGATTCTGCGCACCAACCTCGCCGCCGTCATCCTGCTGATGCTGCACCTGCGCTTGGGCGAGATCACCGACTTCCCGTTCATCGAGCCGCCGGACGGCAAAGCCATCAGTGACGGTTTCAACCTGTTGCAAGAGCTGTCTGCGGTGGACCGCAACAGCCAGCTCACCCCGCTGGGCCGCCAACTGGCGCGGTTGCCGGTGGACCCGCGCATGGGCCGCATGTTGCTCGAAGCGGCCAAGCTGGGCAGTTTGCAGGAAGTGTTGATTGTGGCCAGCGCCATGTCGATCCAGGACCCGCGCGAGCGGCCGCCGGAGCGCCAGCAAGCCGCTGACCAGGCGCACGCGCAGTGGAAAGACGTGGACTCGGACTTCGCCGGGCTGGTCAACCTGTGGCGCGGCTTTGAAGAACAGCGCCAGGCACTCAGCGCCAGCCCGTTGCGCAATTGGTGCCGCAAAAACTTCCTCAATTACCTGCGGCTGCGCGAGTGGCGTGACTCCCATCGCCAACTGAGCCTGATCTGCCGCGATCTGCAACTGAGCCTCAATAAAGAGCCGGCGGACTATCCCAAGCTGCACAAGGCGGTGCTTTCGGGTCTGCTCAGCCAGATCGGCCAGAAGACCGAAGACGGCGATTACCTGGGCGCCCGCCAGCGGCGTTTCTGGATTCACCCCTTGTCGGGCATCGGCAAGAAGCGCCCGCAATGGCTGATGACTGCCGAACTGGTGGAAACCACCAAGCTCTATGCGCGCATGGTGGCCAAGATCGACGCCGACTGGATCGAGCCGTTGGCCGGGCACTTGATCAAGAAAAACCACTTCGAGCCGCACTGGGAGAAAAAGCGCGGCCAAGTCGTGGCATTTGAGCAGATCACCCTGTTTGGCTTGATTGTGGTGGGTCGCCGGCCGGTGCATTTCGGGCCGATCGAGCCGGTGGTGTCTCGCGAGTTGTTTATTCGCGAAGGCTTGGTGCGTGGCGAGATCCAGTCGCGGGCCAAGTGCCTGGCGGCCAATCAAACGCTGCTCGAACAGCTCGACGAGCTGGAAGCCAAGGCGCGTCGGCGCGACATTCTGGCCGATGAAGAAACCCTGTATGCCTTCTACGATGCCCGCCTGCCCGCCGAGATCCACCAGACGGCGACGTTTGACAGCTGGTACAAGACCCATAGCCAGAAAGACCCGCAACTGCTGATCATGCGCGAGGAAGACGTGCTGGCCCGTGAAGCCAGTGAAGTCACCGCCGCGCATTATCCCGACACCTTGCGCCTGGGCGACCTGGCGCTGGCCTTGAGTTACCACTTTGAGCCCAACCACCCCCGCGACGGCGTGACCCTGCGCGTGCCGGCGCCGTTGCTGCCAGCGCTGCCCGCCGAGCGCCTGGAATGGCTGGTGCCCGGGCTGCTGGAAGCCAAGTGCATCGCGCTGGTGCGCAACTTGCCCAAGGCCTTGCGCAAGAATTTTGTGCCGGTGCCGGACTTCGTCAAGGCGGCGCTGGCGCGTATCGATTTCGCCGAAGGCTCGCTGCCCCAGGCGCTGGGCCGCGAGCTGCTGCGCATGACCGGCGCGCGGGTCAGCGACGAGGCCTGGAGCGAGGCGGCGCAGCAGGTGGAAAACCACCTGAAGATGAACCTGGAAGTGGTCGACGGCCAGGGCAAGTTCCTGGGCGAAGGCCGCGATCTGGCCGAGCTGACCGCACGGTTTGCCGAGGCCAGCCAGGCCGCGCTGGCGGTGCCGCAGACCGCGAAAAGCCAGCAGCCGGTGGAGGCCAAGGCGTTTGCCGCGGTGGCCGAAACGACGCAACAGAAGATCGCCGGGTTGTCGATGACGGTGTATCCGGCGTTGGTGGAGGAAAACGGCACGGTCAAGGAAGGGCGTTTCTCGACGGCGGCCGAAGCCGAGTTCCAGCATCGCCGGGCGTTGCAACGCTTGCTGATGCAGCAATTGGCCGAGCCGGCCAAATTCCTGCGCGGCAAGTTGCCAGGTCTTACAGAGCTTGGGCTGATGTACCGTGAGCTGGGGCGTATCGATGCGTTGGTCGAAGACATGCTGCTGGCCAGCCTCGACAGCTGCGTGCTGGACGGCGAAGCCACGCTGCCCCGCGACGGTGCCGGGCTGGCGGCGCTGGCCGAGCGCAAGCGCGGCAGTTGGACCGAGCATGCCGAGCGGCTGGCGCGTTTGACCCTGGACATTCTCAAGCTGTGGCACGGCTTGCAAAAACGGTTCAAGGGCAAGATCGACCTGGCGCAGGCGGTGGCCCTCAACGACATCAAGCAGCAACTGGGCAACCTGGTGTACCCGGGGTTTGTCCGGGAAACCCCGGCGGCGTGGTTTAAAGAGCTGCCGCGTTTCCTCAAGGCGATCGAACTGCGCCTGGAAAAACTGCCGGGCCAGGTGCAGAAGGACCGGGTCTGGAGCACCGAGTTGGGCGGCCTTTGGGCCCAGTACCAGACTCGGCTGAACAAGCATGCTCAGGAAGGCAAGCACGACCCCCAGTTGGAGCTGTACCGCTGGTGGCTGGAGGAATACCGGGTGTCGCTGTTTGGCCAGCAGTTGGGCACCCAGGTGCCGATTTCCGACAAGCGCCTGAGTAAGCAGTGGAGCCAGGTCGAGGCCTGACGTTAAGGCCCGCCCGCGTGGGTTATGCCGTCAATGGCGCCAAATCCCGGGCTTTATGGCAAACTTCGCCGCTATAAATACCGGGCTTGCCGGGGCGTGATGGTGGTGCCCCGGTGCGATGGAATAAAGCGTTTCCGGTTTTGTGTCGGATTCAGGGCATAAAACCACTTGCGGTTTGGTACGACATTACCAATACCTTCTGTCTGAACAGATTTAGAGGAACGACCGTGCATAACGTCGTCATCAGCGGCACAGGCCTGTACACCCCGGCCAACAGCATCTCCAACGAAGAGCTGGTGCAGTCTTTCAATACCTACGTGCAACAGTTCAACGCCGACAATGCCCAGGCCATCGAGCGTGGTGATGTCCAGGCCCTGACCGAGTCCAGCGCCGCCTTCATCGAAAAGGCCTCGGGTATCAAGAGCCGCTTCGTGATGGACAAGGACGGCATTCTGGACCCCGCACGCATGAAACCGCGCCTGCCGGAGCGTTCCAACGACGAGTGGTCGATCCTGTGTTTCATGGCCGTGGAAGCGGCCAAGCAGGCCTTGCAGCGCGCCGGCAAGACCGCCGCCGACATCGACGGCGTGATCGTGGCCTGTTCCAACCTGCAGCGGGCGTACCCGGCCATCGCCATCGAAGTGCAGGCTGCGCTGGGGATCGAAGGCTTTGGTTTTGACATGAACGTGGCCTGTTCGTCGGCGACCTTTGGGATCCAGAACGCCGCCAACAGCATCCAGCTGGGCCAGGCGCGGGCGATCCTGATGGTCAACCCGGAGATCTGCACCGGCCACCTGAACTTCCGTGATCGCGACAGCCACTTCATCTTTGGCGATGCCGCCACCGCCGTGATCCTGGAACGCGCCGACCTGGCCACCTCCCAGCACCAGTTCGATGTGGTCAGCACCAAGCTGTTGACACAGTTCTCCAACAACATTCGCAACAACTTTGGCTTTCTCAACCGCACGGCGGAAGAGGGCGTGGGCGCGCCAGACAAACTGTTCGTGCAAGAAGGCCGCAAAGTCTTTCGTGATGTCTGCCCGATGGTCGCCGAATTGATCGGCAAGCACCTGGCGCAAAACCAACTGAGCGTGACCGACGTGAAGCGTTTCTGGCTGCACCAGGCCAACCTCAGCATGAACCATCTCATCGTCAAGAAGCTGCTGGGCCGCGAAGCGTCGGTAGAAGAGGCGCCGGTGATCCTCGACACCTACGCCAACACTAGCTCGGCAGGCTCGGTGATTGCCTTTCACACCTACCAGGATGACTTGCCCCCAGGCAGCGTCGCGTTGCTGAGTTCGTTTGGCGCCGGGTATTCGATTGGCAGCGTCATTCTGCGCAAGCGCTAAGCTTCGCGTGGCGGGCGCAGGCCTGCTAACAGCAATCTCGCAAGGAACCTGAGAGCGGTAGGCGTGGTTCAGGTTTTTTGCGTTATTGTGTCGGTCATCGCGAGAGAGCTCGCTTCTACGGCGAGTGCTTGCCAGTCATCACGAGGTTTATCCATGGCGGTAGCGGACGACGCGCATCTGCTTGAACGACTGCTCAAGGGCGAGCAGAAGGCTTACAAGGAACTGGTCACCACTTATCAAAGCGCAATGCGCGCTGTGGCGTATGCCATCGTCGGCCAGCGGCATGCCGATGAAGTGGTTCAGGACGCCTGGCTGTCGGTGGTCCGCAACCTGTCTCGCTTTGAGGGGCGCTCCAGCCTCAAGACCTGGTTGCTGACGATCACCGCCAACTCTGCAAAAGGCCGTTACAAACAAAATCGCCGCGAAGTGCTGCTCGATGACCTGCCATCCCCCCACGGCACCATTGGCGATGACCGCTTTGTGCCGGATGACGGCCATTGGGCCGTCGCGCCGTTCGCCTGGCACCAGGACACGCCCGAGGCGCTGTTGACCGAGGATGAATTGCGTAAATGCCTGGAGCACACCCTGTTGAGCTTGTCCGAATTGCAGAGCAGTGTGTTGCTGCTGCGCGAACGTCAGGGGCTGGAGTTGGAGGAGATTTGTAATCTTTTGACCCTCACGCTCTCCAATGTCCGTGTGCTGCTGCATAGAGCGCGGCTTAAAGTCTTTGCCACCGTGGAGCATTTTGAGGAAACCGGCGAATGCTGACCTGTAAGGAGCAAGTGGCGCGGTCCAGTGATTATCTCGATGGGCAATTGACCTTTCGCGAGCGCCTGATTGTGCGTCATCACTTGATGTTCTGTCCCAACTGCCGGCGTTTCATTCGCCAGATGCGGTTGTTGCAGGCCACCTTGAAAATCATGCCGGAGGACCCGGTGAAAGACGTCGATGCGTTGGCCGAGCGAATGGCGACCGCCCGAGGCAAGGGCGAGGTTTAAGCCGCACGCCTCAAGCTGCAAGCCCTTGAAGCGTGCAGCCTGAAACGTGCAGCGGTCCCCTTAGAACTTCGCTTCGGCGTCCAGCTGAAGCGTGTTGGTGTTGGCATTACGCTGGGTACGGCTGGAGAAGTCAGCCTTGGTCAGGAAGTACGTGGCGCCCAAGGCAAAGTTCTTGTCGATGTCGTAGCTGACTTTGAACTTGTGGCCGCGCGAACCGGTGGTGCCGTTGGCGAAGTCCGAGTCGGTGAAGGCGCCTACTACAGCGTTACGCTGGATATCGCGGTAGTTGTAGTCCAGGTTGAACCCGAAGACTTTCGATTTGGCACCCAGCAACCAGGCGGTGTCCTGATCGGTGGTGGTGTCGTTGTTCTTCACGTACTGACCGTAGAACGCCAGGGGCACGGCCAGCCCGCCGATTTCGGCCTGGGCAAAGCCCTCGTACAGGCGGAACTCGTTGGTGGAGTTGCCGTTGACGGCCAGGGCGCACGGGGTGCTGGTGCCGGTGCAGCGGCTGTCCTTGTCGTTCTGGTAGGCGTAGATGCTGCCGCCCAGGGTCATTTTCAGGTTGTCGGTGACCGAGAAACGCGTGCCCAACTGGCCGGATGTCAGGCGCAGGTCGT
Source organism: Pseudomonas sp. SDO5215_S409 (assembly GCF_054071325.1). Lineage (NCBI taxonomy): Bacteria > Pseudomonadati > Pseudomonadota > Gammaproteobacteria > Pseudomonadales > Pseudomonadaceae > Pseudomonas > Pseudomonas sp. SDO5215_S409. The sequence continues at coordinate 11,428 of NZ_JBSVWN010000025.1, forward strand.
GACGGAACTGCACGCCGTCGCCGTCGACGTTGTCCTTGAGGCTGTAGTTACCAATGCTGCCGAACAACTCGGCGCTGCTACCCAACGGGTATTTGTAGGTCAGTGCCAGGCCTTCCGGGTTGATGTCGCTGTCCCAGATCACATCGCCCATGTTGACCCACGGCTGGAGCATCTTGCCGCCGATCACGTGCAGGTTCTTGATGGCGTCCGGGTGGTAGTCGATGTAGCCCAGGTCCAGCCAGATCTGCTTCTTGTCGAAGTAGTTGTCCAGGTCCTGGTTGGTGGAACGGGCGTCGTCCCCGCCGCCGGTGGCGATCCGGATGCCGGTGTCCACTTGGGAGTTGATCTCGGTGTAGGCACCCAGGCGGGCACGGATGCGCTGGCGATCTTTGTCGCGGCCACCGTTGTTGGATTCGCCCTGAATCTTCACGGTTTCCTGACGTACGCGCACGTCACCCTTGAACTGCGTCTTGGCCGCCCAGGCCAGCTTCTGGTCGAAGCTGCTCAGTTCGTTGGTTTTTTTAGCGGTGGCAGCGATCTGCTCGTTGGTCTCTTGTTGAGCTTGCTGTGCGATCTGCTTTTCCTTCTGGTCCTTGGCCAATTCGGTTTGCAGTTCGGTGTACTGCGCCGCGGTGATCTGACCGTTGGCCTTGAGCATGTCGAGCAATTTAGCGTCGACTGCAGCGCTGGCCGGTACGCTCAGGGCCAGCAACAGGCCGCCGCACAGGACTGCCGCAGTTTTAGTGGAAGCAAGACGCATATCAATCTCCGAAAGTGAGGAGGGATGGCAAACCATCCAGGACACAACCGACCGTTGACGGACGGAAAAATAGCCGCCGGGTATAACCAGGCGCTCTAAAAACAGGCGTCAGTATCACCAGCGTTTATTACGAGGTGGTGGCTAAGTGATTTCATCTAGATGACAAAATCTTCATGAAGGAACTATCGACACATTTGTGTGCCCGGCGATTTGCGAGTGTGTCGCCCCCCGGGATAAGCGATACTCGTCAGGTTTTCACGCCACTCAGTAGTGAGGATGTCGATGCCGTTGCAACGCCTTCAAAGCCTGTCAGAAATCGCCCCGCACACCTGGGATGCCCTGGTGCCGCAGACTCAGCCGTTTGTACGCCATGCTTTTTTGAGCGCACTGGAAGACAGCGCCAGCCTGGGCGCGCGGTCGGGTTGGCAGCCTGAGCATCTGCTGCATGTAGAAGGCGAGCGGGTCATCGCGGCGTTGCCCAGCTACCGCAAATGGCATTCCTACGGCGAGTACGTGTTCGACCACGGCTGGGCCGACGCCTGCGAACGGGCCGGTATCGACTATTACCCCAAGCTGCTCACCGCTGTTCCCTTTAGCCCTGTGAGCGGGCCGCGCTTGCTGGCGGCCAACGCCGCCGACGGCTTTGAACTGCTCAAGAGCCTGCCCGGTTACCTGGAAATCGAGGGGCTCGGCAGTGCCCATATCAACTTCACCGACGCTCTGGCCGATGACGCGCTGGCGGCCCAGCCCGGCTGGTTGCAGCGCCTGGGCTGCCAGTTTCATTGGCAGAACCGCGGTTATCGCGACTTCCAGGACTTTCTCGAGGCCTTGAGTTCGCGCAAGCGCAAACAGATGCGCAAGGAGCGCGAGCAAGTGGCAGGCCAGGGCATCGATTTTGAATGGTTGCAGGGCCATGAGTTGAGCGAGGCGCAGTGGGATTTTGTCTACGCCTGCTACGCCAACACCTACGCCGTACGCCGGCAGTCGCCTTACCTGACACGGGCCTTTTTCAGCCTCTTGGCCGAGCGCATGCCCGAGGCCATTCGGGTGGTACTGGCCAAGCAGGGCTCACGGCCGGTCGCGATGGCGTTCAGCCTGGTGGGGGGCGACAGCTTCTACGGCCGTTATTGGGGCTGCCTGGCCGAGTTCGACCGCCTGCATTTCGAGACGTGTTTTTATCAGGGCATGGACTACGCCATCGCCCACGGCCTGCAACGCTTCGACGCGGGCGCCCAGGGCGAACACAAATTGATCCGCGGGTTTGAACCGGTGATCACGCATTCCTGGCATTACCTGCGCCACCCAGGGCTTAAGTCGGCGGTGGAGGACTTCCTGGCGGGCGAGCGGGCGGGAATCCTGGCGTATGCCGAGGAAGCGAGGACAGCCCTGCCATACCGGCAGGGATGAAGAGGGTTGGCAAAACAGTGATGCCGTCGATCGTTCGGTAGATGCCAAGGCGGGGTTGGCTGCCTATAGTGTATGTACAAAAGTAAATACAGGATGCATCATGCGTTTTGAATGGGATGAATCCAAAAACCAGGCCAATATTCGTAAACATGGCATCGACTTCCACGACGTATCCGATATTTTCCAGCACCCTATGTTGTCTCAGCGAGACGAGCGGGCCAACTATCAGGAAGATCGCTGGGTGAGTATTGGCTGGATCAAGAGGTTGATCGGAGTGGTCGTGTACACCGAACGACATGGCGATGTGATCCGCATCATATCCGCGCGAAAAGCAACCAAGCAGGAGGCCAAATACTATGTCCAAACCATCGAAAACTGACTGGGAGCGCCTTGCCAACATGGACGACCGGGACATCGATACCAGTGAAATCCCGGAGCTGGGCGAAGATTTTTTCCGGCGTGCGCAGTTGCGTGTCCCCGTGAAGCAAGCAGTGACTATCCGTCTGGACGCCGATGTTCTGGAGTGGTTCAAAGGGCAAGGGACGGGCTACCAGACACGTATCAACCAGCTACTGCGTCAATACATGCAGGCGCATCAAGGGTAGATAGAAGCACTGAGCGAGAACAGCCCTGCCATACCGGCAGGGCTGAACCCGTAACACTCAGTTGCCTTCTTCCTTGCCCAGCCATCGATAGGCAAACCCACCCACCACCGCACCCAGGATCGGCGCCAGCCAGAACAGCCACAACTGCTGGAGCGCCCAACCGCCCACGATCAGCGCAGGCCCGGTACTGCGGGCCGGGTTGACCGAGGTGTTGGTGACCGGGATCGAGATGAGGTGGATCAGCGTCAGTGCCAGGCCGATGGCGATGGGCGCAAGGCCCGCCGGGGCGCGGCGGTCGGTGGCGCCGAGGATGATCAGCACGAACATCGCCGTCATCACCAGTTCACAGACCCACCCCGCCGCCATCGAATACCCGCCGGGCGAATGCTCGCCGTAGCCGTTGCTGGCCAGGCCCGAGGCCAGTTCGAACCCCGGTTTGCCGCTGGCAATGAAGTACAGCAATGCCGCGGCAACGGTGCCGCCGATGACTTGAGAGAGGATGTACGCCGGTAACTCCCTGGCCGGAAATCTTCCGCCCACTACCAGCCCCACTGAAACTGCCGGGTTGAGGTGGCAACCGCTGATATGCCCGATGGCGAATGCCATGGTCAGCACTGTCAGCCCGAAGGCCAGGGCCACGCCCAGCAGGCCGATCCCTACTGCGGGAAACGCGGCGGCCAGCACCGCACTCCCGCAACCACCCAGTACCAGCCAAAACGTGCCTAAACCCTCCGTGACTGAACGTTTGAACAAAGACATGCATCCCGTCCTTGATAGATCGCTCTATCGCCTAGTAAATCGATGACGCTCCCTGCAGATTTACTACAGGATCCTTCTGGATCCTGAGGTTGATTACAGCAGGGTTACGCCACAAATCCAGGGCATGAAAAAGCGCCAGGGCCCTTTGGATTCGGGCGCTGGCGCTGATTGAAGCGGGCAGGCGCAGAAGGTCAGTCGATGCCGACAAACCCGCCGGTCTGGTGCTGCCACAGGCGCGCATACAAACCGCCGTGCGCAAGCAACTCGGCATGGCTGCCGGTTTCGGCGATCCGGCCTTTTTCGAGCACCACCAACCGGTCCATCCGCGCAATGGTCGACAGCCGGTGCGCAATCGCAATCACCGTCTTGCCTTGCATCAATGTTTCCAGGCTTTCCTGGATCGCCGCTTCCACTTCCGAGTCCAGCGCCGAGGTGGCTTCGTCCATGATCAGAATCGGCGCGTCCTTGAGCAGTACCCGCGCAATGGCGATGCGCTGGCGCTGGCCGCCAGAGAGTTTCACCCCGCGTTCCCCCACGTGCGCATCCAACCCGGTGCGCCCTTCGGCGTCCGACAGCAGTGGAATGAACTCATCGGCCCGCGCTTTGTGCACCGCGGCCATCAGTTCCTCGTCGGTGGCCTGCGGCTTGCCGTACAGCAAGTTGTCGCGGATCGAACGGTGCAGCAGCGAGGTGTCCTGGGTGATCATGCCGATCTGTTCGCGCAGGGTTTCCTGCGCCACGTCGGCAATGTTCTGACCGTCGATGAGGATGCGTCCGCCCTGTAGGTCGTACAGGCGCAGCAGCAGGTTGACCAGGGTCGATTTGCCCGCGCCGGAGGGGCCGATCAGGCCGATCTTTTCCCCGGGTTTGATGTTCAGGTCCAAGCCGCTGATGATTCCGCTCTTTTTCCCGTAGTGGAAATCCACCTGCTCAAAACGTACGTCGCCGTGGGGCACTTGCAGGCGTGGGGCGTTTTCCCGGTCGGTGACGGAAATCGGCTGGGCGATGGTTTTCAGGCCGTCCTGGACCATGCCGATGTTCTCGAAAATGCCGTTGACCACCCACATGATCCAACCGGACATGTTGACGATACGAATCACCAGGCCGGTGGCCAGCGCGATGGCGCCCACCGAGATCAGTGACTGGGTCCACAGCCACAAGGCCAGGCCGGTGGTGCCCACGATCAACAGACCGTTCATGCTGGTGATGACCACGTCCATGCTGGTGACCACGCGGCTGGCCAGCTGGGTTTTTTCGGTCTGCTCGACGATGGCTTCCTTGGCGTAGTTCTGCTCGAAATGGGTGTGGGCGAACAACTTCAAGGTGGTGATGTTGGTGTAGCCGTCGACGATACGGCCCATCAGTTTGGAGCGCGCCTCGGAGGACACCACCGAACGGTCTTTTACCCGCGGCACGAAATAGCGCAGGGTCAGGCTGTAGCAGATGATCCAGGCGATCAGCGGGATCATCAGCCGCCAATCGGCCTCGGCGAACAAGACCAGGGCGCTGAAGGCGTAGATCGTCACGTGCCAGATCGCATCCACCGCCGCTACGGCCGAGTCGCGCAGCGAATTGCCGGTTTGCATGATGCGCTGGGCGATGCGCCCGGCGAAATCGTTCTGGAAGAAATTCAGGCTTTGCTTGAGCACGTAGCTGTGGTTTTGCCAGCGAATCAGGCTGGTCATGCCCGGGCTGATGGTCTGGTGCACCAGCAGGTCATGCAGGGCGCCGAAGATCGGGCGCAGCAGCAGCGCGACCACGGCCATCCAGATCAATTCGCCAGCATGCACCTTGAAGAAATCGGCGGGCGGGGTGCCCTGGGCTAGGTCGATGATGCGGCTCAGGTAGCTGAACAGCGCCACTTCGATCAGTGCACCGATCAGGCCGACCACCAGCAAGATGGCGAAACTGGGCCATACCTGACGCAGGTAGTAAAGGTAGAAGGGCAGGACTTTATCGGGCGGCGCGGCGCTGGGGGCGTCGCGGAAGATATCGATCAGTTGTTCGAAACGACGATAGAGCATTGGGTCTGACGCCCGCCAGGCGGGCTCTCCTGTTCAAAGGCGCGCGAGGCCTTGAAGGCATCGCGCAAAACGTCCTGTAAACCTAGTCGATGCGTTTGACCGACTTGATCACGACAGGATCGATAGGCACGTTCTGCATGCCTTGTTTGGTGGTGGTTTGCGAGTTGACGATCACGTCGACCACGTCCATGCCCTTGACCACCTTGGCAAATACCGCGTAACCGGCGTCGCGGCCCGGGTCCAGGAAGGCATTGTCGGCCACGTTGATGAAGAACTGGCTGGTGGCGGAGTTCGGGTCGTTGGTACGGGCCATGGACAAGGTGCCACGCACGTTATGCAGGCCGTTGCTGGCCTCGTTCTTGATCGGTGCATCGGTGTCTTTTTGCGCCATCTGCGCGGTGAAGCCGCCGCCCTGGACCATGAAGCCCGGGATGACGCGATGGAAGATGGTGTTGGTGTAGAAGTTCTTGTCGACATAAGCCAAGAAATTCTTGGTACTGATCGGGGCCTTGACCGGGTCCAGCTCGACTTCGATGTCACCATTGGTGGTGGTGATCAACACGTGCGGCGCCTTGGCAGGCTCGGCGGCCATCAGGTTGGCAGCGAACAGGGCGGTGCCGGCAAGGAAGGCGATTTTTTTCAGCATGGGTCAGTGATCCTGGGTAGTGGTTTCGACTGTCTTCAGAAAATCGAGCAGGGTGTGATTGAACAGTTCGGGTTGGTCCAGCGGCGTGGCGTGGCGAGAATCCTCGATCACCACCAGCCGCGCATCGGGGAGCAGTTTTACATAGTTTTGCTTTTGCGCCACGGGGGTGTAGTCGTGGTCGGCGCTGATGACCAGGGTTGGACAGGTGATCGTCGAGAGTCGTTCCTGCACACCCCAGCCCACAATCGCGTCAAAGCTGGCGAGATAAGCACGTTTGTCGTTTGTTGCCCAGCGCTGGCGCATGGCCTGTCGCAAGTCTGTTTGTTCGGGTTTTGGAAACAGCCGCTCGCCCAAGGCCTTGCCGATGGTGTCCAGGCTCAACAGGCGCGCCAGGCTCCAGCGCTTTGCCCACTGCCAGTAGTCATTGGCACTGCGCACTTTGACTTCGGGCGCGCTGTTGACGATGCACAGGCTCTTGAGGCGTTGCGGTTCGTCCACGGCCAGTTGAAAGGCGATCATGCCCCCCATCGACAACCCCACGACATGAGCGGGCCCCAGTTGCAGGTGGTCGATCAGCGCCACCAGGTCAGCGGTAAAACCTTGGATGCTGTAGCGCTCGCGGGGCTTTTGGGAGCGGCCGTGGCCGCGCACGTCCAGCACCACCAGCCGGTAATGGCGTGACAGCACGGGCACCTGCATTTCCCAGTCCTGGCTGCTGGAGCCCAGGCCGTGAATCAGGATCAGGGGGGCGCCGTGGCCATACTCGGCGTAATACAGGGTGCAACCCTTATGGTCGAAACAGGCCATGGCGAACTCCTTGTTCAGGCTTGGTGCGGTGCGGCGAAGGGGGCGTCCAACGGTGCGGTGTCAAAGGTGCGCAGCAATTCGACGAGGATCTGCGTGGCGGGGCCCAAGGGCTTGTCCTTGTTGGAGTACAGGTAAAACGTGGGGTTGCGGCTGCCGCCCGTTTCCAGCGGTAATTGCTTGAGCAGGCCTTCGTGCATTTCCCGCTCGATGAGGTGGCGGGGCAACCAGGCAAAGCCCAGGCCGCTGCTGACAAACGTGGCGGCCGTGGGCAGGCTGCCGACGGTCCAGCGTTGTTCTGCGCCGAGCCAACCTACGTCGCGGGGCTGTTGGCGGCCGGAGTCACGAATCACCACCTGCATGTGGCCTTCCAGGTCCTGGAAACTCAGCTCACGGTTCAAGCGGTGCAAGGTGTGCTCGGGGTGCGCCACGGCGATGAATTCCACATCGCTCATTTCGGTGCCCAGGTAGCCGGGAATGATAAAGCTGCTGATGGCCAGGTCCGCCATGCCGTCGATGAGCAGTTCCTCGACACCCGACAGGACCTCTTCGCGCAGGCGCACACGGCAGCCGCGGCTTTGCGGCATAAACGCCGTGAGGGCGCGTACCAGGCGGGCATTGGGGTAGGCGGCGTCCACCACCAGCCGCACTTCGGCTTCCCAGCCTTGCTCCATGTGGTGGGCGAGGTCTTCCAACTGGCTGGCGTTCTTGACCAGTTGGCGGGAGCGCCGCAGCAGCACTTCACCGGCGTCGGTCAGCACGGCTTTGCGCCCGTCGATGCGCAGCAGCGGCACGCCGAGCTGGTCTTGCATGCGGGCCACGGTGTAGCTCACCGACGACTGCGAACGGTGCAGCGCTTCGGCGGCCTGAGCAAAGCCGCCATGATCGACCACGGCCTGCAGCGTGCGCCATTGATCGAGGGTAACGCGGGGCGCTTTCAAGATGGGTTCCTCTTGTCCTAAGCTGGCAGCCCGTCATGGAGACTGCCAAATGAAAAAATTCTGTTGTGTGTTGCTGGCCCTGCTGCCGCTGAGTGCGTTGGCCTTTTCCACCGACGTGTCGAAAAAGATCGAAGGGGTGCAGGTCGACTACAGCGCCTCGGACATCGCTGGCGATATCAGCTCCATCCAACTCAATAACTACGGCACCAACGACGCCCAGTGCACGGTGGTCTTCACCAACGGCCCCGAGTCGCCGCGTACCCGCAGGGTCACGGTGCCCGCAGGCAAAAGCACCCACACCACGGTCAAGTTCAACCGGGCCATTATCAAGATGCGCATCGCCCTGACCTGCGCACCGAAATAAGGCGTAAGCGGAGCGCGACTCCAGAAGTACTCCGCTTATGAACAAATTTCTAGATGGGTTATAGCAGTTTTTTATACTTTTTTATCGAACGGGCTCTGATTAATCTTTTCTCCATCGCCTTACAGCATTTACAGATGGAGACTACATAGCCATGGCCCGTGTTCTGATCATCGAAAGCAGCGCCCGTCAGCAGGATTCAATTTCCCGCCAACTGACCCAACAGTTCATCGGCCAGTGGAAAGCCGCCCATCCCGACGATCAGATCAGCGTGCGTGACCTGGCCGTGAACCCGGTGCCGCACCTGGACGCCAACCTGCTGGGCGGCTGGATGAAACCTGCCGAACAACGCAACGCCATCGAACAATCGGCCCTTGAGCGCTCCGATGAGTTGACGGATGAACTGCTGGCTGCCGACGTGCTGGTGATGGCGGCGCCGATGTACAACTTTGCCATTCCCAGCACCCTCAAGGCCTGGCTGGACCATGTGTTGCGGGCTGGCGTGACCTTCAAGTACACCGCCACCGGCCCCCAGGGCCTGCTCACCGGCAAGCGCGCCATCGTGCTGACGGCGCGCGGCGGGATTCATACCGGCAGCAGCACCGACCATCAAGAACCGTACCTGCGCCAGGTCATGGGGTTTATCGGGGTTCACGAGGTGACCTTCATTCATGCCGAAGGCGTGAACCTGGGCGGCGACTTCCAGGAAAAGGGCCTGAACCAGGCCCGGGCCCTGTTGGCACAACTGGCATGAAGCGTTAATCGCCACATAATCGCCGGCTGTTTATATAGCGCCTACGCAACCCTTCAAGTACGCGTACCGAACCTCCCTTTGCACTTTTGCTCCTGAGTGCTGCCGCCCGACTGACGCTTTAGCGAGGTCGGGTTTTTTTTGCCCCGAGTTTCACCGCCCGCCAAAAACCGCTAATGTCGCGCCCACACGAAAAGGGGCGAACATGGGCTATCTACTGGTTGTGACGCTGATCCAGGCATTTTCCTTCAGCTTGATCGGCGAATACCTCGCCGGTCATGTCGACAGTTACTTTGCGGTGCTGGTGCGCGTGGTGCTCGCCGGGCTGGTGTTTATCCCGCTGACCCGTTGGCGTTCGGTAGAACCGGCCTTTATGCGCGGCATGCTGCTGATCGGCGCGCTGCAATTTGGCGTGACCTACGTATGCCTGTACCTGAGCTTTCGCGTGCTGACGGTGCCGGAGGTGTTGCTGTTCACCATCCTGACGCCCTTGCATGTGACCTTGATCGAGGACGCCTTGAACCGGCGCTTCAAGCCGTGGGCGCTGGTCGCTGCATTGGTGGCGGTGGCCGGGGCGGCGGTGATTCGGCTGGACCAGATCACGCCTAACTTCTTCATGGGGTTTTTGCTGCTGCAACTGGCCAACTTCACCTACGCGGCCGGGCAGGTGCTTTACAAACATTTGGTGGCGCGCCATCCAAGCGACCTGCCGCACTACCGCCGGTTTGGCTACTTCTACCTGGGGGCGCTGGCAGTGGCGTTGCCCGCGTTTTTGCTGTTCGGCAAAACCCACTACCTGCCCGAAGCACCGTTGCAGTGGGGCGTGCTGGTGTTCCTGGGGTTGGTCAGTACGGCGCTGGGGATGTACTGGTGGAACAAAGGCGCTTGCCTGGTGAGCGGTGGCACGCTGGCGGTGATGAACAACCTGCATGTGCCGGTGGGGTTACTGCTGAATTTATTGATCTGGAACCAGCATGAGCCGCTGGGCCGCTTGTTTTTGGGCGGGACGGTGATTCTGGTGGCGGTGTGGATCAGTCGGCTGGGGCTCCGTAAGCAGGCGCCCAGCCACTGACCCTTGGTGGTTACATCAGGCTTTTTTCCGGTGCGGGCACATGGCTTGCACCGAGCACCGCCGGTAACATGCCGGCCCGCAGATCCGCGCCGCTCGGTTGCTGATACAGGCTCAACCCGAACTCCGGCATGACCGCCAGCAAGTAATCAAAAATATCCCCCTGAATCCGCTCGTAGTCGGCCCACACCGTGGTGCGGGTGAAGCAGTAGATCTCCAGCGGAATGCCCTGGGCCGTGGTCTGCATCTGGCGCACCATGCAGGTCATGTCGGGCTGGATCTGCGGGTGGCTTTTCAGGTACGTCAGCGCATAAGCGCGGAACGTGCCGATATTGGTCATGCGCCGACGGTTGGCCGACATCGCCGCCACATTGCCTTGGGCCTCGTTCCAGGCCGTGAGCTCGGCTTTCTTGCGGCCCATGTAGTCGGTCAGCAGATGCACCTGGGACAGTTTGTGTTCTTCGTCGTCGCGGATGAACCGCACGCCACTGGCATCGATGAACAGGCTGCGCTTGATCCGCCGACCGCCCGACTGCTGCATCCCGCGCCAGTTGCGAAAAGACTCCGACATCAAGCGCCAGGTCGGGATCGAGACGATGGTCTTGTCAAAGTTCTGTACCTTCACCGTGTGCAGCGTGATATCCACCACATCACCGTCGGCCCCCACCTGGGGCATTTCGATCCAGTCGCCGACGCGCAGCATGTCGTTGCTGGTCAACTGCACGCTGGCGACGAACGACAGCAGCGTGTCCTTGTACACCAACAGGATCACCGCCGACATCGCACCCAGGCCCGACAGCAGTAACAGCGGCGAACGGTCGATCAGCGTGGCGACGATGATGATGGCGCCAAACACATACAGCACCATTTTTGCCAGTTGCACATAACCCTTGATCGAGCGCGTGCGGGCGTGTTCGGTGCGGGCATAGATGTCCAACAGCGCGTTGAGCAGCGCGCTTGCGGCCAGCAGCAGGAACAAGATGGTGAAGGCCAGCGCCACGTTTGCGATGAACAGTGCGCTGGCGGCGCTCAGGTTCGGGACCAGGTGCAGGCCGAACTGGATCATCAGCGAAGGTGTCATTTGCGCCAGGCGGTGAAAGACTTTGTTGTGGCGCAGGTCATTGAGCCAGTGCAGCGCCGGTTGGCGGCCCAGCAGTTTGACGACGTGGAGGATGACGTAGCGGGCCACCCGTCCCAGCAGCAGGGCGACGATCAGCAGCACGATCAGCGCCAGGCCGGCGTTCAGGAGCGGGTGTTCGTCGAGTGAGCCCCAAAGGGTCTGGACCTTGAGCCAGAGCTGTTTGATATCCATAAATAAACGCATTTCTTCTGTAGGACGTGACGGGGCGATTAGAGCACTTAAGGGCTGCAAAGTTGTGCCATTGGACAAATTCCCTGACAAAACCGCAGCTGATTGGCCTTGTTCGCGTAAAGAAACTCGGCCTGAGCGCCCGAAACCGTTACCCTATGCAGCTGATTTTTGTATTTCTTTCGAGGTAGCACCCGTGTTTTCCCAATTCGCCCTGCACGAACGCCTGCTCAAAGCCGTGGCCGAGCTTAAATTTGTCGAGCCTACGCCTGTGCAAGCAGCGGCCATCCCGCTCGCGCTCCAAGGGCGTGACCTGCGGGTGACGGCTCAAACCGGTAGCGGCAAGACCGCCGCTTTTGTCTTGCCGATCCTGCATCGCTTGATCGGCCCGGCCAAAGTCCGTGTGAGCATCAAGACGCTGATCCTGCTGCCGACCCGTGAGCTGGCCCAGCAAACCTTGAAGGAAGTCGAGCGCTTCTCGCAGTTCACCTTTATCAAGTCCGGCATCATCACAGGTGGCGAAGACTTCAAGGTCCAGGCCGCCATGTTGCGCAAGGTGCCCGACATTCTGATCGGCACCCCGGGCCGCATGATCGAGCAACTCAACGCGGGCAACCTGGACCTCAAGGAAGTCGAAGTGCTGGTGCTCGACGAAGCCGACCGCATGCTCGACATGGGGTTTGCCGATGACGTGCAGCGCCTGGTCGACGAGTGTGCCGGCCGCCAGCAGACCATGCTGTTCTCCGCCACCACCGGCGGTTCGACCCTGCGCGAGATGGTCGCCAAGGTGCTGAACAACCCTGAGCACCTGCAGCTCAACGCGGTCAGCCAGTTGAACGAAACCACGCGTCAGCAAATCATCACGGCTGACCACAACCAGCACAAAGAACAGATCGTGAACTGGCTGCTGGCCAACGAGACGTATCAAAAGGCGATCATTTTCACCAACACCCGGGCCATGGCCGACCGTATCTACGGCCGCCTGGTGGCACAGGAGTACAAGGCGTTTGTCCTGCACGGTGAGAAAGACCAGAAGGACCGCAAGCTGGCCATCGACCGTCTCAAGCAGGGCGGTGTGAAGATCCTGGTGGCCACCGACGTTGCCGCGCGCGGCCTGGACGTGGACGGCCTGGACCTGGTGATCAACTTCGACATGCCCCGCAGCGGTGACGAATACGTGCACCGTATTGGCCGTACCGGGCGTGCGGGCAATGATGGCCTGGCCATCTCGCTGATCTGTCACGGCGACTGGAACTTGATGTCGAGCATCGAGCGTTACCTGAAGCAATCGTTTGAGCGGCGCATCATCAAGGAAGTCAAAGGCACCTACGGCGGGCCGAAAAAGGTCAAGGCCTCGGGCAAGGCTGTGGGCGTCAAGAAGAAAAAGGTCGACGGCAAGAAAGTCGACAAGAAAAAAGCCGGCCCGAAAACGGCCACCAAACGCAAGACCGCCAACCGGCCCAAGCCCGATTCGCTGGTGAGCAAGGACGGCATGGCGCCGCTCAAGCGCCGCAAGCCGCAAGAAACGCCCGCTGCCGAGTAAGGCGCAAGGGTAAAAAAACCGGACAATGTCCGGTTTTTTTTGGCCTCAGCTTTTGGCCTTGGCAGCGGCCTCATCCAGCTCTTTCAAGCGTTGGTCGATCAATTGGCACTTGTCGGGCAGGTCGCCGGAGGCGGTGCCCAGGTCCATCTTTTGCAGCTCTTCATTGATTTCCCGGGCCTTGGTCGGGTTTTGCTCGGTGAGTCGAGTCACCTCCTTGGCCAGTTGCTCGCGCTTGGCGGTGGCTTCTTCCGGCGTACAGGCCCAGGCGGGCAGGGCGGCCAGCAGCGTGGCGGCCAGGGCTAGGTTCGGCAGGGTTTTCATGGGGTAGACCTCCTTGGCAGTGATGTGCGGTTGAGGGCTGCCAAGGCTGGAAAGTTCAGCGTAATCGCGCCCGTCCGCTAGGCTGAACAGCGACGGGTCCGATTTGTCACACCTATGAAGGGCCTACTTTCCTACGCCTTCAGGAGGAATCAGGATGACCACTTACAATTGGGAGTTGATCGAGCGGCTGCTGCACGAAGTGCAGAACAGCGCGGGTGAAAGCTTTGCGCCACGCAAGTACGCCGAACAGCACGCGGCTGAAAAGGCCGCGGCAGGCGACGCCACCGGCAATCTTGATGAGTTGAAAGTGACGGCCACTGAGTACGAAAAGTTGCTGCTGGACCGTGGCTTCATCGAGTCCCGCCCGGAGGATGAGGGGGGCAACGGTGAGAACTTCGTGCTGACGCCCCGTGGCTCACAGTTGCTGAGCCTGATCGACAGCTGCATCCCCGGTAACAATCACCCTTGCGAAGTACTCGATGAGCAGGCCGATGCACTGGACCCTGCAACATTTGATTACGTGGCCTCGAAAGCGCAAATCGCTTAGGTCGTCGGGGCGGCTTTCAGGCATTTAAGCGCCTTGAAGTCGCTCCGCACCTGGTTGATCTTCTGCGTCAGTTTTTGCCGTTGTTGCACGGTGCTTTCAGCCATCAGGTCGATGATCAGCTGGCGCGCAGCGGTTTCTGTCTGCGTGTAGGCCTCGCGGTATTGCGGGGTCCACAGGCTTTCACGGTCGACCAGCAGTTGCTCGAGGGTACGCGCAAAGTCCGCACTGCGCCGATCTTTTACGGCGGCCATGAACTGCGCCTGCCAGTGGGCGCGGTTACCAATCCATTGTTGGTTCTGCTCGCCAAGGGCGGTTGACCAGGCCATCACGCGGTCTTGCTGGTGGGGATTGAGCGGGCCCATCCAGGTGTCGAGGCGCTTGTTCATGCGTTCGGCACGCTCGGTGATCTGTTGTGCCAGCGGCGGTTTGAGGTACTCGTCCTGGCGCTTGCGCAGATCCTTGGCGAATGCCAGCGCCATGTCCTGCACCTGCTGATCGTCCAGCCCGCGCAATAATTGCACGGCGGACGGCATGATCGCCCGGGCGCTGTCGGCGATCGCCTCCTTGGCCTCGCGGGTACGGGCTTGCAGGGCCGCGTCGGTGACCTGGTTGGCGTCGACCATTTGTTGCAGGCGGTCGAGCCAGTCGAGGTAGGCGGGTAATTGCGTGGTGCAATGCCAGGCCAGGTGCTCCTTGAGCCGGTCGTTGAACCAGCTCTTTTGCCCGACGTTCATGTCCAGGTAGTCGCTGAGTGTCCAGGGGATGATTACGTCCAGGTTGCGGTAGGCCAGGCCCACGCGGCTGCAACCGGTGACAATCAGGCTAAGCGTGAGCACGACCAACAGGGTGTTTAACCGACGCAACATGGGCGAATCCTTGCGCAGACGAGGTTAATTCATCTGAGCCTGTCAGCCTGCCGACAGTTCAGCCTGTTAATAGAACGGCCGCCCGGCCTTCAAGGTCAACAGGCCGTCACCTTACGAATTGTGTCTGGAGTAGGCGGTGCAGTCGCTGCCGCTGAAGCTGTGGACCGCGCCCAGCTTGAGATCGAAGCGCCCAGCTCACGCTGGAACAATCTGCGCAGGGGCGATGGAGCTGGCCAGCAGTGCACTGACCAGCACAAGGCCGGGTTTGAGCATGCTTGAGTCCGTGAGAGGCGAGAGACGGCAAACACATCTGTCAGGTGTCAGGCAAAGCGGGATGAGGCGGGGTTATTTTTTGCCGAGGCTGATGTGCTTGGACGGTGCGAAGGTCTGGCCGCTGACGCCTTTGGCGATCTGCTGGATCTCGCCGCCGCTTTTGAGGAACGCTGCGATCTGGTTGTCGAGCGATTCGCTGGTTTCAACAGCGGGAGCGGGTTTGGCTTTGCTGGTGGATGCTTTTACGCGCATGGCGGCCACTTACCTGTCAAAAATTAAGTTGGCCAGGTATCGTACAGGAAAAAGCCTTTTATTGTCGGTTTAATACCGCCGCACAACAGCCGTGCCACGCCGTTAATGGCCCGGGATTATTATGGCTAAAAGCCGTTAACTCACTGTTTTAACTGAAAACTACGGGTAAAAAAGCCGCGGGTGGCTATCTGTTTGATGGCGCAGATCCACCTGACGAACGGGCCCGCTCGGCAAAACGCGCCCGCAACAGGGAGCTCGCAGGCCGCGTGCGGCGCACAGGACCGCCGCCCTCAACTCGGGTAGAATGCCGGCCACGCAATGAGGGGATCGGAAATGGCTTTAGTCGGGCGCTACAACAGCTTGCAAGTGGTCAAGCACACTCACTTTGGTTTGTACCTTGACGGTGAGCAAGAGGGTGAAATCCTGTTGCCCAATCGTTATATCCCCAAAGATATTCCCAGTGAAGATGAAGACTGGCTGAACGTTTTTATTTACCTGGACAGCGATGACAAACTTATCGCCACCACCGAAAAACCTAAAGTTCAGGTGGGTGAATTCGCCAGCCTGAAAGTGGTTGAAGTCAACAGTATTGGCGTGTTTCTGGACTGGGGGTTGCCCAAGGATCTGCTGCTGCCGTACTCCGAGGAAAAGCGCCAACTGAGCGCCGGTGAATACTGCGTGGTGCATGTTTATCTCGATAAGCACACCAAGCGCATCACCGCGACCGCCCGCCTGGACCGCTACCTGGACAAGACCCCGGCCACGTACAAAGTGGGCCAGGAGGTCAATCTGCTGGTCGCCGAGTCCACGGACATGGGCTTCAAGGCCATCATCAACAACAAGCATTGGGGCTTGATCCACAAAAACGAAGTGTTCAAGTTCCTGCGCCCGGGCAAGGAAGAGAAAGGCTTCATCAAGGAAGTGCGCAGCGACGGCAAGATCAGCCTGAGCCTGCAACCTGTGGGTGAAGAAGCGGGTTCGAGCCTTAACTCGAAGATCCTTGCCAAGTTGCGTGAAAACAACGGCACCTTGCCGGTCAGCGACAAGAGCGACCCTGCGCTCATCAGCAGTGTGTTTGGTGTGAGCAAAGGCAACTTCAAGAAAGCGATTGGTGCGCTGTATAAGCAGGGCCAGATCGTGATCCATGCCGATCGCATTGAACTAACCTGATGTTACGCGGCTCTTCTGTGGACGTGAGTCGCTCGCGTCTACAGGGGGGTTGGGATGTTCAGGAAATTGCTATTTGCCTACCTCGGCACCTTGCTCGCCCTTTTGATCCTCGACGGGCTTTGGCTCGGCGTCCTCATGGGCCCCACCTACAAGGCCCTGCTCGGCCCGCTGATGCTCGATCAGCCGCGGCTACTGCCCGCTCTCCTGTTTTACCTGCTCTATGTACTGGGTTGCGTGGTGTTCGTGATAGCGCCGGCCTTGACGCGCGGCGGCTGGCAGCAGGCTGCCCGTTTGGGCGCCTTGTTGGGCTTGGTGGCGTACGGCACGTATGACTTGAGTAACTGGGCGACCTTGCAGGGATGGTCGGCGGGGCTTGCCGTCATGGACATTGCGTGGGGCACCTTTGTCAGCGCCGCTTGCTGCAGTGTTGGCTACCAATGTGCACGCAAGGTGCACAACTGATTGTGTACAGGATAACCGTGCACCGTTCCCGAGCGATCAACGTCCGCCTGCGTGTGCAGGCGTGCATTGTCTGCGGTGTTTAGGTCTTTGGCACGCATTCTGCTCATCAACTCGTATACAACCTGCGCCGCCTCTCGTACCCATTCCGTTGGCGAGCGGCAGGCCGGTATTTCGAGGAGCCTTGCGATGACCGAACAACTGCCTAAAGGCTACAGCCCGCGCCTGTACAACCAGGACCTGGGGCCGCTGCCGCAAACATGGAACTGGTACAACATCTTTGCCTTCTGGATGAGCGATGTGCACAGCGTGGGTGGTTATGTGTTCGCTGCCAGCCTGTTCGCCCTTGGCCTGGCCAGTTGGCAAGTGTTGGTCGCGTTGCTTTGCGGCATTTGCATCATCCAGTTGATCGCCAACCTGGTGGCCAAGCCCAGCCAGCAGGCCGCGGTGCCTTACCCGGTGATCAGTCGGCTGGCATTCGGCGTGTTTGGTGCGAATATTCCGGCGGTGATCCGTGGCCTGATCGCGGTGGCCTGGTACGGGATTCAGACGTACCTGGCCTCCAGTGCGTTGATCATTGTGGTCTTGCGCTTTTTCCCGCAGATGGAGGTGTACGCGCAGCCGCAGTTTGCCGGGCTGTCGTACCTGGGCTGGATGGGGTTTCTGAGCTTGTGGGTGCTCCAGGCCCTGGTGTTCTGGGCGGGCATGGAGTCTATCCGACGCTTTATCGACTGGGCGGGGCCGGTGGTCTATGCGGTGATGTTTGCACTGGCGGCCTGGATTGTGTGGAAGGCGGGCTGGAGCCATATCAGCTTTACGCTGGGGGAAAAGTCGCTGTCGGGTTGGGAAGCCTGCGGCCAGATGATCGTCGCAACCGCGTTGGTGGTGTCGTACTTTTCCGGGCCGACCCTGAACTTCGGTGATTTCAGTCGCTATTGCCGAACCATGGCCGACGTACGCCGCGGCAATTTCTGGGGCTTGCCGGTGAATTTTCTGGCGTTCTCGCTGGTGACCGTGGTGATTGTGTCGGGCACCTTGCCGGTGTTTGGCCAGATGCTGCACGACCCTATCGCCACCGTGTCGCGCATCGACAACAGCATGGCGGTGCTGCTGGGGGCCTTTGCGTTCGTCACCGCGACTATCGGCATCAATATCGTCGCCAACTTCGTCTCGCCTGCGTTTGACTTTGCCAACGTCGCACCGAGCAAAATCAGCTGGCGCGCAGGCGGCATGATCGCCGCCGTGGCCTCGATCTTCATCACCCCGTGGAACCTGTTCAACAACCCGCTGATGATCCACTACACGCTGGACATCCTCGCGGCGTTTATCGGGCCGCTGTTCGGGATTTTGCTGGTGGACTATTACCTGGTCAAAAAGCAGCAGATCGATGTGGATGCGCTGTTCGATGACAGCCCCGGCGGGCGTTATTACTACCAGGGCGGAGTCAACTGGACGGCGGTCAAGGCATTGGTGCCCGCAACGCTGGCGGGGGTGGCGATCACGTTTACCCCGGTGTTGCAGCCGATGGCCAACTTCGCCTGGTTTACCGGCTGCTTTCTGGGCGGTGCGTTTTTTCTGATGTTAGCGAGCCGGGAGCGGGCCAGCCTGCGCTCACCGCTGGTCACCGGCTAGGCGGGCCGCAAGGGGCGCGGCGGCCCGGCGCAACAACAGCGCCCCCGCCACCAACAGGCCGCAACCGGCCACCATCAAGGCCGGTTGCAGGCCGCCACTCAGATGGCTGCTGACCGACGCCAGCAGCGGGCCGCTCAATTGGCCGATGGCAAAACTGGCGGTGAGCAGCCCGGTGCTGCGTTGATAGCCGTGCGGCGCGACCTCCCGCAGGCGCTGCATCATTAATTGCATACAGGCCAAGAAGGGCGCGCCACACAGCAGGACGCCCAGGGCCAAGCCCCAGCCGTTGCCCAGCAAACAGGCAAATACGCCGGCCGCTTGCAGCCACAAGGTTGCCATCAACCAGTAGCGGGTAGTCCCGGTGTTCTTGCGGCGAAAACTCACCACCAGCACACCGATCGCGGCGGCCAGGCCAAAGCATGGCCAGAACAGATCGGCCTGCCAGGCGCCCTTGAACTGAGCGCTGGCCATTTGCGACAAAAATGTCGCCGGGATGATGTAACCCAGCCCGTACAATACGTAAATCCAGCACAGATGCGTGATGCTGCCATTGCTGCCGCTCAGGGTCGCGGCCGGTGCGCTGGCGATGGGTTGGGGCAAAAACGGCAGGATGGCCAGCAGCATCACCAGCGCGACCACACCGTACACCAGCCAGAGGGTCGCGGAATTTTGCCCCAGCAGGTTGGAGCCCAGCGCCAGCAACCCCGTTAACAAAATCCCGAGCCCCGGCCCTGCAAAGACCAGCGCGCCCAGGCGAGCCCGCCCGGCGGCGGCCGCCAACGGCTGGCTCAAGCCCGTGATCATCACCAGGGCCCAGGCGCTGGCGACGCCGGTGCCAAAGCGCAGCACCAGGTGCGACCAGAACCCGTGGGCCCAGTAGGACGCCAGGGTCAGCAGCACACACAGCCACAAACCGGCATACAGCCGCCCACGCACATGGTGATGGCTGCGGGCGAAGATCGAATCCACCGCCCCGACCAGGTAACCCAGGTAGTTGGCGGCGGCGATCAGCCCGGCGTCGGTCAGGTCGATCTGGCCTTCGCTGAGCAAGTGGGGCATCTGCGGGGTCAGGGCGAAGCGGCCGATGCCCATGGCCATCATCAAGGCGACAAAGCTGGCGAGTAAGCGAATCAGGGGGGACATAGTCAAAAATTCCTGCGTGAAAGCCAATGACCTTCAGGCTAAAGGCAATTGACTTTCTGCAAAAATGAATAATAGTGAGTAACTTATTCAGTTTAGGAGAACGGTTATGGAGTTCAGCCAACTGCGCATTTTCCAGGCCGTGGCCGAGGAAGGCTCGATCACCCGTGCCGCCGATCGCCTGCACCGGGTGCCGTCGAACCTGTCGACCCGGCTCAAGCAAATGGAGGAGCAGTTGGGGGTGGACTTGTTTGTGCGCGAGCGCCAGCGCCTGCAACTGTCACCGGCTGGCAAAGTGCTGCTCGACTACAGCACCCGCCTCCTGGCGTTGCACGACGAGGCCCATGGCGCCGTGCAGGGTGGCCAGCCCGCCGGGGATTTCACCCTGGGCAGCATGTACAGCACGGCGGCCATTCACTTGCCAAAGTTGCTGGCGCGTTATCACAAGACCTACCCACGGGTGAACCTGCAGGTGCAGTCCGCGCCCAGCGGCGAGTTGCTCGAGGGCTTGATTACCGGGCGGCTTGACGCAGCATTGGTCGATGGCCCGTTGACCCTGGCTACCCTGGATGGTGTGCCGTTGTGCGAGGAGCGTCTGGTGATGATCTGTGAGGCCGATCACCCGCCGGTGCGTGGGCCTAAAGACGTCGCTGGGCGTTCGGTGTTCACTTTCCGACGCAGTTGTTCGTACCGTGCACGGCTGGAAGCGTGGTTTTCCCACGACCGCGTGGCCATGGGGCGAGCAATTGAGATTGAGTCCTATCAGGGCATGCTGGCCTGCGTGACGGCGGGGTCGGGGATTGCCTTGATGTCGCAGTCGATGCTCGACAGCCTGCCGGGCAAGGACAGCGTCTCGGTGCACCCGCTGGCAGAGCCCTTTGCCACGGCCACCACTTGGCTGATGTGGCGCAAGGGCATGCTCGGCGCTAACCTCAACGCGTGGATTGACCTGCAAGAAGAGGGCAAAGCGGTGCCTGAACCGGACGCTAGAGCGATTGCCTGACCGAATGGCCTGGATTTGCGTGGCTTTTGTAATAGTTCGTTGTGTTTTCAGACAAGCATTGCGTAGGACTTGGTACTACTATCTGTAGGAAGCGGCGACAGAGTCCTCGCCGTTCAGCATTACCCCAAGGGGGGCACCATGAAAGAGAAAATCCAAAACTGGCTGCACGACCTCGGCGTCGCACTCGGCTTGATCGAGCCCCCGCTGCAACCGGTGCCGATCCGCACCGATGACGAGCAGCGTCGGCCACGCCGCCGGTAAGGCCCGAAACGCGCTCACACACCCTGTTTGAGCGCGGTCTGTGGTGACACGAATTCAATGTGAGCGGGCAAGCCCGCTCCCGCATTTTGGGCGTGTGCAAACCAAAAAAACGGGTGCGACAACCGACGTCGCACCCGCTGAAGAAAGCCAGGGGGCCGTAGGATCAGCCCCCGCACAATAGAAGTCTTTTGTTAGATCGCCCCAGCTGCTGCCGCTTGCGGGCGCGGTGACAGGAGGCTGACCACCACAAAACTCACCAGGCCGACTGCCAGGCTGTAGTAGATCGGGGTGTTTGAGTCCAGCCCGTCCTTGACCATGAACACCAGCGCGGTGACAAAGCCCAGTGTCATCGAGCTGATGGCCCCAGACGTGGTCGCCCGCTTCCAGAAGATCGCCCCGATCAGCGGGATCAACATGCCGCCCACCAACAGGTTGTAGGCCAGGGTCAAGGCGCTGATCACGTCGTTCACCACCAGCGCGATACCCAGCACGGCAATACCGGTCAGCATCGTAAACAGACGGTTGATACGCAGGCTCGACTGTTTGCCACCGCGCAGGCGGGGCAGCAGGTCTTCGGTGAGTACCGTGGACGCTGCGAGCAAACCGGCGCTGGCAGTGGACATCATCGCCGCCAGTGCTGCTGCGATCACCAGGCCGCGAATCCCGTCCGGCAACGACAACTTCACGATGGCCGCGAACGCATTGTTGACGTTCGCCAAGTCTGGAATCAGCACGTGCGCCGCCATACCGATCAAGGCACAGGCCAGGCCGTAGAGGATGCAGTAGAAGCCTGCGAAGGTGCCTGCGTACTGGGCGACCTTTTCGTCACGGGCAGTGAACACCCGCTGCCAGATGTCCTGGCCGATCAGAATGCCGAAGAAGTAGATCATGAAGTAGGTGATGATCGTGTCCCAGCCGATCTCGGTGAAGGTGAAGTGTGACGCTGGCAGCTTGGCCACCAGTTCGTCCCAGCCCCCCACACGGTAGAGGCAGATCGGCAGCAGGATAAACATCAGGCCGACGGTCTTGATCACAAATTGCACGATGTCGGTCAGGGTCAGCGACCACATGCCGCCGATGGTCGAATACACCACCACCACGCCCCCGCCCAGCAACACCGAGATCCAGAACGGCAGACCGAACAACACTTGCAGCACGGTGCCGATGGCCAGGATCGAGGTCACGCCGATCATCAGCGCGTACGCCAGCATGATCACCGCGCTGGCCTGGCGGGCCATGGGGTTGTAGCGCTTTTCCAGGACCTGGGTCACGGTGAAGATTTTCAGCTTCAGCAGCGGCTTGGCCAGGAACAGGTTCAGCGCGATGATGCCCATGCCGAGTGCGGCGCAGAGCCAGAAGCCGGAAATGCCATGCACATAGCCCAGGCGCACGGTGCCGACGGTCGAGGCACCGCCCAGTACCGTGGCGGCCATGGTGCCCATGTACAGCGACGGGCCGAGGTTGCGGCCCGCCACCAGGTAGTCTTCGTGGGTCTTGGCACGGCGCATGCCGTAATAGCCGAGCACCAGCATGCCGGCGGCGTAGATGAGTACGACGAATAGATCCAATGCCATGACGGCAGCTCTCCGTTTATTTTTTTATGGGCGTTCAGGCGGCGTGACGCATCGCCGGTTTAGTGAGCGCATCCATGCTCGGGTTACTGCGTGGGTCGTTCGGCCCGTAGACAGAGGCAGGCTCCGGGAACAGGCGCAGCAGGCTCAGGTACACCAGCGAGGCCAGGCCCAAGGTCACCGGCAAACTGATGTCGATGCCGTCGGCCAGGTTGCCCAAGGGGCCTACAAACTGCCCCGGCAGGTTGACGAAGCACAGGCCCACCAGGGCGCTCGGGATCCAGGCCCCCAGGCCTCGCCAGTTCCAGCCGTGGCTGAACCAGTAGCGGCCGCCGGTTTCACCGCGGGTGAACACCTGCAGGTCATCCGGGCAGTAGTAACCACGCCGTACGATCAGGCCGATGATCATCATCACCATCCACGGCGTGGTGCAGGTGATGATCAGCACGGCGAAGGTCGACACGCTTTGCACCAGGTTGGCGGCGAAACGTCCGATAAAGATGAAGGCAATCGACATCACCCCGATCAGCAGCGTCGCCTTGACCCGTGAGAGCAGGCGTGGAAACACGCTGGACATGTCCAACCCGGTGCCATACAGCGACGTGGTGCCCGTGGACATGCCGCCAATCACCGCAATCAGGCACACCGGCAGGAAAAACCAGGTAGGGGCCACTGCCAGCAGCCCGCCCACATAGTTGTTGGCGGTGATGTAGTCCGGGGCCTTGATGGCCACGATGGTTGCGGTCGCAAGGCCGAACAGGAACGGAATCAGCGTGGCCAGTTGCGCTGCGATGACCGCCAGCATGATCCGGCCCTTTGGCGTTTCACGCGGGATGTAGCGCGACCAGTCGCCCAGGAACGCACCAAAGGAGATCGGGTTGCTCATGGCCACCAGCGCGGCGCCGATAAAGGCCGCCCAAAAACCTGGTTGACCGAGTGCGACGGTGCCGGCGAAGTGGCTGTCGAAGGCCGGCGCGAACGCGAAGATCCCCAACAGAAACAGCAGGCTCGCCGCCCATACGGCGATGCGGTTGACCCACAGCATGAAGCGAAAGCCGTAGATGCACACCGTCAAGACCAGCACGGCGAACAACCCATAGGCCAGGCCCAGGCTCAGGTCGGTTTCCGGTAAGCCGATCAGACGTTTCGCACCGCCCACCAGCGCATCGCCTGAACTCCACACCGACAGTGAGAAGAAGGCAATCGCCGTCAACAGTGACAGAAACGAGCCGACAATCCGCCCGTGCACGCCAAAATGGGCGCCGGAGGACACGGCGTTGTTGGTGCCGTTGATCGGCCCGAACAGGCCCATGGGCGCCAGAATCACCGCGCCCACCAGCACACCCAGGACAATCGCCCACACACCCGCCTGGAACGACAGGCCGAATAACACCGGGAAACTGCCCAGCACCGCGGTGGCAAAGGTATTGGCACCGCCGAAAATCAGGCGAAACAGGTCCTTGGGACCGGCGGTGCGTTCGTGGTCCGGGATCTGTTCGACCCCGTTTGTTTCAATTTTGCGAATACTGTTTTCGTTGTTTTTATTATTCATGACCAGCTCCGATCATAGTGGCTAATGGGGTGGCAGCCCTTGCGGCACAGCGGACAAATGTTCGTGACAGGCCAGCCACAGGCCTTCTTGTTGTTCGTCGGACTCCTGTCTTTTGAAGACAATCGTCTCGCGTTCCTGGCTAATGAATTGCTCCCCGTTCATGCGCAGCTCTGTGGCCACGTCATGAATAAAAATCGCCACGTCGCCTTGCAGGCTGACCACGGCATTGCTCGAGATGCAGGACAGCACCTCGAAGCCCTCGTCCCGGCGCCAGCTGTCCCACAACGCCTGGTAGGCGTCGCGCGTCAGCAGCGGCTGGGGGAGGGTGTAAAACACAAACGTCGCGTCGACGCTAAAAGCCCCGAAGTAAGCTTCACGGTCGTTGCGGGCAAAGGCCGACACCAGGTCGGCCGCCGCCTTGAGGACTTCGTTGCAGGCGTTCATCAACGGTGCGCCACGCCGGGCAGTACGCAGAGCATCTCGTACAGCAGGTTGGCGCCGAGCAGCGAGGTGTTGCCGGTGGTGTCGTAGGGTGGCGAGACTTCCACCAGGTCGCAACCGATCAGGTCCAGGCCTTGGCAGCCGCGAATGATCTCGATCGCCTGAATAGTGGTCAAGCCACCGATTTCCGGGGTGCCGGTGCCGGGCGCCCAGGCGGGGTCGATGCCGTCGATGTCGAAACTCAGGTACACCGGGCCGTCGCCGACCTTTTCTCGTACTTCGGCCATCAGTGGCGCCAGCGACTGGTGCCAGCACTCTTCGGCTTGTACCACGCGAAAGCCCTGTTTGCGGCTCCAGTTGAAGTCTTCGGCGGTGTAGCCCTGGGCGCGCAGGCCAATCTGCACCACGCGGTCGCAGTCCAGCAGGCCTTCTTCCACGGCGCGGCGGAAGGTGGTGCCGTGGGCGATTTTCTCGCCGAACATGTGGTCGTTCACATCGGCGTGGGCGTCGATGTGCACCAGCCCGACCTTGCCGTGTTTTTTATGGATCGCCCGCAGGATCGGCAGGGTGATGGTGTGATCGCCGCCCAGGGTCAGCGGGATCACGTTGTGTTCCAGAATCTCGTCGTAGGCTTCTTCGATGATGCGCACGGCGTCCAGCAGGTTGAAGGTGTTGATGGCGACGTCGCCGATGTCGGCAACCGACAGCGAGTCAAACGGCGCGGCGCCGGTGGCCATGTTGTACGGGCGGATCATCACCGACTCGGCGCGGATTTCCCGGGGGCCGAAGCGGGTGCCGGCGCGCAGCGAGGTGCCGATGTCCAGGGGCACGCCAATAAAGGCGGCGTCCAGGCCCTTGGCCGAGGGCAGGTGGGGAAGACGCATCATGGTGGCGATGCCGGCGAAGCGCGGCATTTCGTTGCCGCCCAGTGGTTGGTGGAAAATCTTGTCCACGGGAGTGCCTCATCGTTGTTTTGTTTATTAGGGGCCGATTCTGCGAAATGTGCCGGGAGCGACAAATCGGCTGGCGCAAATACTTAGTTCAGATTTTTCTAAACTAAGCCCAGCAGGTAGACTGCGCCCATTGTCACCCGGAGCCGTCCATGGCCAGCCCTTTGCCCGACCTGAAACTCCTGCGCATTTTCGCCAGCGTGGTGCACCACCAGGGGTTCGCCAATGCCCAGCACGCGCTCAACCTGTCTACGTCGGCCATCTCCACTTACATGAGCCAGCTTGAAAGTTCTCTGGGCCTGGTGCTGTGCCACCGGGGGCGGGGAGGGTTCAGCCTCACCAGCAAAGGCGAGCTGTTCCATCAGGAAACCCTGCGCCTGCTGGGCGAGCTGGAGGGTTTTGAGCAATACGCCGCGGCGCTCAAGGGCGAGTTGCGCGGCACCCTCAAACTGGGTGTGCTCGACTCCACGGTCAGCGACAAGGCCCTGCCGTTCGCCGAAGTCATCGGCGCCTACAGCCAGGAACACCCGGCGGTGCACTTGCACCTGTCGGTGCTCAGCCCCCACGAGTTGCAACTGGGCGTGCAGGACAACCGCCTGGACCTGGCCATCGGCGCGTTTTCCAACCGCATGAGCGGCTTGATCTACATGCCGCTGTACCGCGAACAGCACTGGCTGTACTGCAGCACCCGCCACCCGTTGTTCAATGAGCGGCGCATCCCCGAGCAGGTGATCACCCAGCAGCGAATGGTCGGCCGGGGTTACTGGAGCCAGGCGGAACTGGCGCGCCACGGCTTCAAGCACAGCGCCGCGACGGTGGAAAGTATGGAAGCGCAGTTGATTCTGGTGTTGTCCGGCGCCTACGTCGGCTACCTGCCGGAGCATTACGCCCAGGCGTGGGCCGACAAGGGCGACTTGCGCGTCCTGCTGCCAGCAACCTTTGGTTACCAGGCGCCGTTCTCGATGATCATGCGTCGGGGCCGCAGCCGCGAGCCGCTGATCCAGACGTTTCGCGACCTCCTCAAAGCCCAGCTCAACCCGGCGTAACCCTTATGTCCAGACCCCAGTGCCCACGCTGCTTGCGACCCATCGCCCATTGCCTCTGCGCGCTGATCCCGCGCCTGGACAGCCGCACCCGCGTGCTGGTGTTGCAGCACCCGAGCGAGGTCAACCATGCCCTCAACACGGCGCGCCTGGCGGCGTTGGGGTTGGTGAATGCGCAGTTGGTGGTGGGCGAGGTCTTCGATGATTTGCAGGCCCTGCTCAACCCGCCGGGTTACCGCGCGCGGTTGCTGTTCCCGGCCGACGAGGCGCAGCCGTTGCAGGCGTCTGAACCGTCCGACGAACCGCTGCTGCTGGTGGTGCCCGACGGCACCTGGCGCAAGGCGCGCAAGTTGCTGCACCTCAACCCGTTGCTGGCGGCCTTGCCCCGGGTAACGCTGGCGGCAGGCGTCGAGTCGCGCTACCGCCTGCGCAAGGCGCCAGGGCCGGGGGCGCTGTCGACGGTAGAAGCCATCGTGCAGGCCTTGCAGGTGCTGGAGGCGCCCGCTTCGTTTGACGCGTTGCTCAAACCCTTTGAGGCGTTGATCGACGGGCAGATTGCGGCGATGGGCGAGGCGGTTTTCCAACGGAATCACTCAAAGGCTTATTCCGGTCAGTCATAAGCACCGCACTTTGCGTGATATGGCCCGCGGGCGTTTGCCGGTATGATGGGCGCCCCCGGCAGTCTGGATTGCGAAAACGCCATGACCTTGCAGTACCCAACCATCGCCGATTGCGTCGGCAACACCCCGCTGGTGCGCCTGCAGCGCATGGCGGGCGACACCAGCAACACCTTGCTGCTCAAGCTCGAAGGGAACAACCCGGCGGGCTCGGTCAAGGACCGTCCGGCGCTGTCGATGATTACCCGTGCCGAGCTGCGCGGGCAGATCAAGCCCGGCGACACCCTGATCGAAGCCACCTCGGGTAATACCGGGATCGCCCTGGCGATGGCGGCGGCGATCAAGGGTTACAAAATGGTGCTGATCATGCCGGACAACGGCAGTGCCGAGCGCAAGGCGGCGATGACCGCCTATGGCGCCGAGCTGATCCTGGTCACCCAGGAAGAGGGCATGGAAGGGGCTCGCGACCTCGCCGAGCGCATGGCCGCCGAAGGCCGTGGCCAGGTGCTGGACCAGTTCGCCAACGGCGACAACCCCGAGGCGCACTACACCACCACCGGGCCGGAGATCTGGCAACAGACCGCCGGCACCATTACTCACTTCGTCAGTTCGATGGGTACCACCGGCACCATCATGGGCAACTCCCGTTACCTCAAGGAGCAGAACCCGGCCATCCA
Source organism: Pseudomonas sp. SDO5215_S409 (assembly GCF_054071325.1). Lineage (NCBI taxonomy): Bacteria > Pseudomonadati > Pseudomonadota > Gammaproteobacteria > Pseudomonadales > Pseudomonadaceae > Pseudomonas > Pseudomonas sp. SDO5215_S409. The sequence continues at coordinate 39,182 of NZ_JBSVWN010000025.1, forward strand.
GATCGTGGGCCTGCAACCGATGGAAGGCGCGGCGATCCCGGGGATCCGCCGCTGGCCGCAAGAATACTTGCCCAAGATCTACAACTCGACCCGCGTCGACCGCATCATCGACATGGCCCAGCGCGAAGCCGAAGACACCACCCGCCGCCTGGCGCGTGAAGAAGGCATCTTCTGCGGCGTGTCCTCCGGGGGCGCCGTGGCCGGTATGTTGCGTTTGTCCAAAGAGCTGGAAAACGCGGTGATCGTGGCGATCATCTGTGACCGTGGCGACCGTTATCTGTCGACCGGCATTTTTGACGCGCCCAACTGATGGCCAAGCACGAGAGAGGCCTGCGCTTTCAGCCAACAGGCGGTAGCCGGGCCCCGCAGATTCCGGTCGGCAAAAAACAGCGGCTGACGATCGAGCGCCTGGCTAATGACGGGCGCGGCATTGTGTTCTTCGAAGGACGCACCTGGTTTGTGGTGGGCGCGCTGGCCGGTGAAGAGGTCGAGGCGCGGGTGCTGGGGGCCCATGGCAAAGTGGTCGAGGCGCGTACCGAGCGCGTGTTCAAGGCCAGCGAACTGCGCCGCCCGGCACCGTGCGCACAGGCCGGGCGCTGTGGCGGTTGCAGCCTGCAACATTTGCCCCATGACGAACAACTTGCCCTGAAACAGCGCATGCTCGCCGAGCAGTTGTCGCGCGTGGCAGGCGTAGAGCCGCAAGCGTGGGCGGCGCCGTTGAGCGGGCCGGAATTTGGCTATCGCCGTCGCGCCCGGGTCGCGGTGCGCTGGGATGCCAAGGCCAAGCATCTGGAGGTCGGCTTTCGGGCCGTGGCCAGCCAGGACATCGTCGCCATCGACGATTGCCCGGTGCTGGTACAGGCCTTGCAACCGATCATGCAGCGTTTGCCAGGCATGCTTCTCCGCTTGAGCAAGCCGCAGGCGCTGGGGCATGTGGAGTTGTTCAGCGGCTCGTCCATTGCGGTGTTGCTGCGCCACATGGCGCCGTTGTCCGAGGCGGACCTGGCGGTTCTGACGGAATTTTGTGCGTTCCATGAGGCCCAACTGTGGCTGCATGGCGAGGGCCAGCCGCAACCCGTGGAGCCACAGGCGACGCTGGGTTACCGGTTGGAGCAATGGGGCCTGGAACTGGCCTATCGCCCTGGTGACTTTGTGCAGGTCAACGCAGGCGTCAACGAGGCGATGGTCGCCCAGGCGTTGGAATGGCTGGCGCCACAACCCCAGGAGCGCGTGCTGGACCTGTTTTGCGGGCTGGGCAACTTTGCCTTGCCGCTGGCGCGCCAGGTGCGCGAAGTGGTGGCGGTGGAAGGCGTGCAGGCCATGGTGGACCGGGCTGCACACAACGCGCTCAGCAACGATTTGCATAATGCGCGGTTTTTTCAGGCCGATTTGTCCCAGCCTTTGACCGACGCAGAATGGGCCAAAGAGGGCTTTTGTGCGGTACTCTTGGACCCACCCCGTGACGGTGCCCTGGAGGTTGTGCGCAAGCTTGCGACCTTGGGGGCCGATCGCCTGGTGTATGTGTCCTGCAACCCGGCCACGCTGGCGCGGGACACAGTCGAGTTGGTCAAGCAGGGCTACCGGCTAAAGCGTGCCGGGATCCTCGACATGTTTCCTCAGACGGCCCATGTCGAGGCCATGGCGTTATTTGAGGCGGGCTAGGAGGCCCGTTCAATCCGACTGGCCTGCGTTCTCCATGGCCTGTGACCTGCCAGGGAGCGTGCGTAGTCACCGGGTCAGCGATGATTTTGGCGCATCAAAGGTGCGTCGTAGGGAAGGTAAACAAGATGGTACAGGTGAGAGCACACCAGCCGATCAACACTGACGGCAGTATCAATCTCGAGGCGTGGCTGGACCACGCCATCAGTGTCGATCCGGCACTGGACCGCGAAGCGATGAAAGCTGCCTGCGAGTTCGCGCGTGAGTCCGAACAGCAGGACAACGCGGCCAAGAACCTGTGGGCCGACGGCACCTCCAGCTTCCGAACGGGGCTGGAGATCGCCGAGATCCTCGCCGACCTGAAACTGGACCAGGACTCACTGATCGCCGCGGTGCTCTACCGGGGCGTGCGTGAAGGGCAGATCCCGTTGACCACCGTCAGCCAGCGCTTCGGCGCGGTGGTGGCCAAGCTGATTGACGGCGTGTTGCGCATGGCGGCCATCAGCGCCAGCCTGAGCCCCCGCCAGTCGATGGTGATGGGCACCCAGGGCCAAGTGGAAAACCTGCGCAAGATGCTGGTGGCGATGGTCGACGACGTGCGCGTCGCGCTGATCAAGCTGGCCGAGCGCACCTGCGCGATCCGGGCGGTGAAGACCGCCGATGACGAAAAACGCAATCGCGTCGCGCGCGAAGTTTTCGACATTTACGCGCCATTAGCGCACCGCCTGGGTATCGGCCATATCAAATGGGAGCTGGAGGACTTGTCCTTCCGTTACCTGGAGCCCGATCAATACAAACAGATCGCCACGTTGTTGCACGAGCGGCGGCTGGACCGTGAGCGTTTCATCAGCGACGTGATGGGCCAGCTGCGCTCGGAATTGCAGGCCACCGGCGTTGAAGCCGACATCAGCGGCCGCGCCAAACACATCTATTCCATCTGGCGCAAAATGCAGCGCAAGGGCCTGGCCTTCAGCCAGATCTACGATGTGCGCGCCGTGCGCGTGCTGGTGCCGGAAATGCGCGACTGCTACACCGCGCTTGGCATCGTCCACACGCTGTGGCGGCACATTCCCAAGGAGTTCGACGACTACATCGCCAACCCCAAGGAAAACGGCTACCGCTCGTTGCACACGGCGGTGATCGGCCCCGAGGGCAAGGTACTGGAGGTGCAGATCCGCACCCACGCCATGCACGAAGAGGCCGAGCTGGGCGTGTGCGCGCACTGGCGCTACAAGGGCACCGACGTCAAGGCCGGTTCCAATCAGTACGAAGAGAAGATCTCGTGGCTGCGCCAGGTGCTGGAGTGGCACGAAGAGCTCGGCGATATCGGCGGCCTGGCCGAGCAGCTGCGCGTGGACATCGAGCCTGACCGTGTGTACATCTTCACCCCGGACGGGCATGCCATCGACCTGCCCAAGGGCGCCACACCGCTGGACTTTGCCTACCGCGTGCACACCGAGATCGGCCACAACTGCCGGGGCGCCAAGATCAACGGGCGCATCGTGCCGCTCAACTACAGCCTGCAGACCGGCGAGCAGGTCGAGATCATCACCAGTAAGCACGGCACGCCGAGCCGCGACTGGCTGAATCCGAACCTGGGCTACATCACCACCTCGCGGGCGCGGGCCAAGATCGTGCATTGGTTCAAGTTGCAGGCGCGCGACCAGAACGTCGCCGCCGGCAAGACCTTGCTCGAGCGCGAGCTGGCACGCCTGGGGCTGCCGCAGGTGGACTTCGACCGGCTGGCCGAGAAGGCCAACATGAAAGTGGCCGAAGACATGTTCGCCGCCCTCGGTGCGGGCGACCTGCGCCTGGCGCAGTTGGTCAACCTGGCCCAGCAACTGGTCGAGCCGGAGCGCGGCAACGAGCAACTTGAGCTGATCCCACGCAAGGCCAGCGGCTACAAGCCGGGCAAGCGCGGCGATATTCAGATTCAGGGCGTGGGCAACCTGATGACGCAGATGGCCGGTTGCTGCCAGCCGCTGCCCGGCGACGCCATCGTCGGTTACATCACCCAGGGCCGTGGCGTGAGCATTCACCGCCAGGATTGTGCCTCGGTGTTGCAACTGGGCGGGCGCGAGCCGGAGCGGATCATCCAGGTCAGCTGGGGGCCGGTGCCGGTGCTCACGTACCCGGTGGATATCGTGATCCGGGCCTACGACCGTTCCGGCTTGCTGCGGGATGTGTCGCAAGTGCTGCTCAACGAGCGGATCAACGTGCTGGCGGTCAACACCCGCTCCAATAAAGAGGACAACACTGCGTTGATGTCCCTGACCATCGAGATCCCGGGGCTCGACGCGCTGGGCCGGCTGCTGGGGCGGATTTCCCAACTGCCGAACATCATCGAAACCCGGCGTAACCGTACGCCATGAGTAGCCCGATGTATTCGCTTGAAGACCTGCTGCACCTGATGAACCGCCTGCGGGACCCGCAATACGGGTGCCCGTGGGACATCAAGCAAACCTACGCCACGATCGTCCCGCATACGCTGGAAGAAGCCTACGAAGTCGCCGATGCCATCGAGCGTGCAGACTTCGCTCACTTGCAAGGCGAGCTGGGCGATCTGTTGTTTCAGGTGGTGTATTACAGCCAGTTGGCGCGCGAGGAGGGGCGTTTTGAGTTTGCCGGGGTGGTCGACAGCATCACCCGCAAGTTGATTCGTCGCCATCCCCATGTGTTTCCTACGGGGGACTTGTACGCGCCGCTGGACGTGCCGCAGCTGAGCGAAGAACAGGTGAAGCTGCGCTGGGAAGAGATCAAGGCCCAGGAGCGTGCAGAACAGTCCGACGCGCCGCAGCAACTGTCCCTGCTCGACGACGTGCCCGGTGCTTTGCCGGCCTTGTCCCGCGCCGCCAAATTGCAGAAGCGCGCCGCGCAGGTGGGCTTCGACTGGCCGGCCGCCTTGCCGGTGGTGGATAACGTGCGCGAGGAGCTGGATGAAGTGTTGGAGGCCATGGCCGACAACGATCCGGTGGCGATTGCCGAGGAGGTCGGTGACCTGCTGTTTGCTGCGGTCAACCTGGCCCGTCACCTCAAGGTCGACCCGGAAGCGGCGCTGCGCGGCGCCAATGCCAAATTCGAGCGACGTTTCCGATTTATCGAACAGGCATTGCGCGATGCACGCCAACCCATAGAAGATTGCACCCTCGAAGAATTGGACGCCCTGTGGGGCGAAGCCAAACGCCAGGAAAAGAATGTGTCCAGCTGCGGTTGAGCAGTTGCCTAAATGAGTGAGCACCATGAGCCTTTCCCTTCGCGACCAGTTGCTTAAAGCAGGTCTGGTCAACCAAAAGCAGGCCAAGCAGGTCGGCAAGGATAAACAGAAGCACCAGCGGCTGGTCCACAAGGGCCAGGCCGAGGCCGATGACACCCAGGCACGCCTGGCCCAGGAAGCGCAGGCCGAGAAGGTCAAGCGTGACCAGGAGCTGAACCGCCAGCAGCAGGAAAAAGCCGAAGCCAAGGCGCGCACGGCGCAGGTCAAGCAATTGATTGAAACCTCGCGTTTGCCCAAGTTGACCACCGAGGACTACTACAACTTTGTGGACGACAAGAAGGTCAAGCGCCTGTCGGTCAACACGTTGATGCGCAACAAACTCAGCAACGGCTCGCTGGCGATCGTGCATCACGGTGGCGGTTACGAGGTGATCCCGCGCGAAGCGGCGCTGAAGATCCAGGAGCGGGCGCCCGAGCGCATCGTGCAGCTCAATGTGCTGACAGAAAGCCAAGTGCCGGATGAGGATGATCCGTACGCCGCCTACCAGATCCCTGACGATCTGATGTGGTAAGGCTTTAAACAACAAACCCCGCTCAACAGGCGGGGTTTTTGTTTGCAGGTGCCGGGCTGCGTGGGCCGGGCACCTGCGCGATTTCAGTGTTTCAGGAGCTTTGCGTCTGGCGTTTCATCTCAAGCGTCTCGAGCTCGTTTTTATAATTATTGGCGTCGCTTTCGTTGTGAAACATGCCGACCAGCAGATCTTGCTGATGTACATCCCAGATGTGAATCCCGTTGGCTACTGCGTCATGGGACATATGTGCATCGTCGCGTTCAGTTACTTTTACAGTCATCTGCTTGCTCCAATCTCTGGTTGATCTGCGGCAAGTCGTCGCAGGCCTTTTTTATATGTTTTGTTAGCCTGCTAAGTAAACGCCCATTGATCGCAACATTCCCTTGCAAAAATTGCAACATTCCCTGAAAGCCTTATAAACCGGGGCTTTGGCTGAGAAGGGCAAAAGTTTTATGACAGAAGTTTCATGTTTTTGGCGGCCAGAAACCGTGCAGTAGGCGCTGGCGGGAGAAAACCCAGGGCGAAAAAAAGCCCCGCATCACGCGGGGCTCTTCAGGTGGGCCGGGTCAGTTGCCTTTGACAGCCTTGCCGTCCACGGTGCCGTCTTGCAGCATGATGTTGTATTCCTTGCCGTCGGTTTCGACCTGACGCAAGGCAACCAGAATGCCGCCCCAGTCCTTGGCAAACCACATTTGGGTAATGCGCTTGCTTTGCGACGGGTCACGCACGCGCTCGACCTTGATGGCATCGATCGCGCCGGCTTTGGTCTGGACCTTTTCTGGGCCGATCACACGAAAGTCGTAGGTGTCGACGTCGGTGCCTTCGACTACGCGGTAGCTCATGCTTTTCTTGCCGGCGGCCACGTCACGTTGCAGCGCCAGTTGGTAGGTCGACTTGTCGAGCATGCCGCTTTCAAGGGTGACGTTGACCGAGTCCTTGTTTTCGAAGCCGGTGACCTTGTTGGCCGAGCGGTCGAAGTCCAGGTTGATCTTCTTCGCCTTGCCCAGGCCGCCGCGTTCGAAGGTGTAGCTCTGCGGTTGCAGGGCGTCTTTATCGAACTTGATGACGCTGGTTTCGGTGAGGCTGGCGATCATCATGGATGCCTTGAAGTTCAAGGTCCAGGTGCCGTTGTCGCTCTTGGTCAGGCTGCGTTCGGCCGAACCGCTCATGGGCAACTGTTTCCAGTCGGCGGTGTAGCTGGCGGAGAACGGATGAAGGTCTGCTGCCTGCACGGCAGGCAAGGCGAACAGCGCAAAGGCGAAAAGCAGGGCGCGACGCATAAAGTCTCCTAGGTTCGAATCAAGTGGCCGCTGGCTGCCAGTAAATGGCCGTCCAATAAGGCACCCTGGTCACCAAGGCTCAAGCGTCCTTCGGCGAACCAGCGTACCGCCAGTGGGTAAATCCTGTGTTCCTGTGTGTGAACCCGTTGCGCAAGTGTCTGCGCTGAGTCCGCAGACTCTACCGGAACTACTGCCTGTACGACCAGAGGCCCACCATCGAGTTCCTCGGTGACAAAGTGCACGCTGCAGCCGTGCTCCGTGTCTCCGGCCTCGAGGGCGCGCTGGTGCGTGTGAAGGCCTTTGTATTTGGGCAGCAAAGAAGGGTGGATATTGAGCAGGCGCCCCTGATAGTGGCGCACGAAATCGGCGCTGAGGATGCGCATGAACCCTGCCAATACCACGAGTTGAGGGTCGAACGCGTCGATCTGTTCGATCAGGGCGCTGTCGAAGGCCTCGCGACCGTCAAAGGCCTTGTGGTCCAGGGCGGCGGTTTTAATTCCCGCCTCCCGGGCGCGTTGCAGGCCAAAGGCATCGCTGCGGTTGGAGATCACCGCAGCGATGCGCACCGGGCTGTCGCCGGTGCGCGTGCTGTCGATCAGGGCCTGCAAGTTACTGCCGGTGCCGGAGAGCAGCACCACGACATTACAGGTTGCGGGCATCAGTGAGCCTTGAGGTTTTTCAGCTCGACTTGAGCGGCGCCTTCGGCAGCGACCGCGATTTCACCGATGACCCAAGGCTGCTCGCCCGCTTCACGCAGAACGTTCAGGGCGGTTTCAACGTGCTCTTGAGCCACGCAGATCACCATGCCCACGCCGCAGTTCAGCACGCGGTGCATTTCGGTTTCGTTGACGTTGCCTTTCTCTTGCAGCCAGTCGAACACGGCAGGGCGCTGCCAGCTGGCCACGTCGACAATCGCCTGAGCGCCTTTTGGCAGAACGCGCGGGATGTTGTCCAGCAGGCCGCCGCCGGTGATGTGGGCCATGGCTTTGACGGCGCCGGTGTCCTTGATCAGCTTGAGCAGCGGTTTTACGTAGATGCGGGTCGGTGCCATCAGCAGGTCGGTCAGCGGTTTGCCGTCCAGCTGGGTGTTTTCGATGTCGGCGCCGGACACTTCGATGATCTTGCGGATCAGCGAGTAGCCGTTGGAGTGCGGGCCGGACGAAGGCAGGGCCAGCAGGGCGTCGCCGGTGGCAACCTTGGAGCCGTCGATGATCTCGGCCTTTTCCACCACGCCGACGCAGAAGCCGGCCAGGTCGTAGTCTTCGCCTTCATACATGCCGGGCATCTCGGCGGTTTCGCCGCCGACCAGGGAGCAGCCGGACAGCTCACAGCCAGCGCCGATACCCGTCACCACTTGGGCGGCGGTGTCTACGTTCAGCTTGCCGGTGGCATAGTAGTCCAGGAAAAACAGCGGCTCGGCGCCGCAGACCACCAGGTCGTTCACGCACATGGCCACCAGGTCGATGCCGATGCTGTCGTGTTTGTTCAGGTTCAGTGCCAGGCGCAGCTTGGTGCCCACGCCGTCGGTGCCGGACACCAGCACCGGCTGCTTGTAGCCGACCGGGATTTCACAGAGGGCGCCAAAACCGCCCAGGCCGCCCATGACTTCGGGGCGCGCAGTGCGCTTGGCGACGCTCTTGATGCGTTCGACCAATGCTTCACCGGCGTCGATGTCTACACCGGCGTCCTTGTAGCTCAGGGAGGGTTGCTTGCTCATGATCCAGGCCTTTAGGGGGGATGTTCGGGTAACGACCGAATCGGGCCAGGGCGTTTTTGACAGTGCCCAGCCGTTACCGGTCTGCGAAGGCGCGCGATTTTATCAGGCTTGAGGGGCAGCGGCCATCCTCGGGCCGACGGGCAGGGGCATCTGCCGTTAAAAAAATCGCTAATCGGGTCGGTCGCGGGCCGTATTAAGGTATAGCCTTAAGCCGCTATCGTTATGACAGTAGGAAAACTTACCGGGGCCCTGTGAATGTTTTACCGGTCGCTGTGGTCACAGCCTTGTTCAACAGTGTTCACACGGTCTGTTCCAGCCGTTTTTTTGTGTCGGGAATCTTCCATGCGTTTGTGTAAATTCTTTTTTGTGGGCTGCTTGTCGTTGGTCAGCCTGGCGAGTCATGCCGAAACCCTCAATGGCCTCTATCAAGTACTCGAACCGGTCAGCAGCCAGTCGCCCCAAGAGCGTGACCAGGCCACCCAGCGTGCCCTGCAGACCCTGGTGATCCGCCTGACCGGCGATGCCAAGGCCGCTGACGGTCCGGGCCTGGCCGCCGTTCGCAAAGACCCGCAACAGATCATCAGCCAGTACGGTTACGACGCGGGCCCGCCAGAAAGCCTGCAAGTGGACTTTGACCCAGTCAGCACCGACCGCGCCTTGCGCGAGGCGGGCCTGGCGTTGTGGGGCAGCAATCGCCCGTCGATCCTCGGCTGGTGGCTGAACGACTCCACCGAGGGCAGTGCGCTGGTCGGGGACGGCCAAGCCATCGCCCAGCCGCTGCGCCGTGCGGCTCAGCACCGTGGCCTGCCGCTGCGGTTGCCGCTGGGCGACCTGGATGAGCAAATTGTGGCCACCGCGCCGAACCTTGAAGGCACTGATGCGACGCCGTTGCGCGCGGCTTCCGAACGCTACGGTGCCGACGCGTTGCTGGCGGTGCATGCGCGCCAGGAAGCGGGCCAATGGCAAGCCAAGTGGCGCCTGTGGTTGGGCGACAAGAGTGAGCAGGGCACCGCGCAGGGCGCGGACACCGCCGCCTTGGCCGATGCCGTGCTGCTGGCGGTGAGCGAGCGCCTGGCGCCGCGTTTTGCGGTCAAGGCCGGTGCGGCCACTGGTGAGCAATTGCTGGAAGTGCAGGGGATGAACCTGGAGCGCTACGCAGCGTTGGGTCATTTGTTGGAGCCCTTTGGTGGCCAGCCGGTGCGGGTGGATGGCAGTCGCATTGTGTATCGGGTCAGCGGCAGCGCAGAGCAATTGCGCAGTCAGTTGAGCCTGGCCAAGTTGCAGGAAGGGCCGGCGGGTGAAACCACGGCGTTGCAACCTGCAGTGCAAGGGGCGCCGCCCGCGCCGGTCGAGCCAGCGCCCCAGCTGCGTTTTCACTGGTAATTGTTCTTCCTTATATAGAAGCCGATAGATGGAGCGTTTTATGACGGATACGCGTCGTTGGGTGTGGCTTGGCGGGATTGTCCTGCTGTGCGGGTTCGTGTTTTTGCTGCATTCGATCCTGACGCCGTTTCTGGTCGCCTTATTGCTGGCCTATTTATTCGACCCGGTGGTAGACCGGCTGGAGAAAGTCGGGTTGTCGCGAACCTGGGGGGTGGTCACGGTATTCGCGCTGTTTACCCTGATCATCATGACTTTGCTGTTGGTGCTGGTGCCGATGCTGGCCAAGCAGTTGGTGCGCCTCTATGAGCTGGCACCGCAAATGCTCGACTGGCTGCAACATACAGCGATGCCCTGGGCCCAGGCCAAGCTGGGGTTGTCGGACGGGTTCTGGAAGTTTGACAAGGTCAAGGCGGCCATCAGCGAGCACATGGGCCAGACCACCGACATTGTCGGTGTGGTGCTCAGCCAGGCAACGGCATCCAGCCTTGCGCTGATCGGCTGGTTGACCAACCTGGTGTTGATCCCGGTGGTGGCGTTTTACCTGCTGCGGGACTGGGACATCATGATGGCCAAGATCCGCAGCCTGCTGCCACGCAATCGGGAGGCGCGCATTGTTTCCCTGGCCGATGAGTGCCATGAGGTGCTGGGCGCGTTTGTGCGTGGCCAACTGCTGGTCATGCTGGCGCTGGGGATCATTTACGCGGCCGGGTTGATGGCGATCGGCCTGGAGCTGGGGCTGTTGATTGGTTTGATCGCGGGCCTTGCGGCGATCGTGCCGTACATGGGCTTTGTGATTGGTATCGGTGCGGCGTTGGTGGCAGGTCTGTTCCAGTTTGGCGGTGACCTGTACCCGATGCTTGGGATCGTGGCGGTGTTTATGGTCGGGCAGGCGCTGGAAGGCATGGTGCTGACGCCATTGCTGGTGGGGGACCGGATCGGCCTGCACCCCGTGGCGGTGATCTTTGCGATTCTGGCCGGGGGCGAGTTGTTCGGTTTCACCGGTATTCTGCTGGCGCTGCCGGTGGCGGCGGTGATCATGGTGCTGGTGCGTCATGTGCACGACTTGTACAAAGATTCCGATTTGTACGCCGGAGCCGAGGAACCTGACTTGTAGTCATCACGCCCGATCCTGAACGCGCGAACCCGGCCTTGTGCCGGGTTTGCCGTTGATGGGCCTCTGGCATCTGGCCATTGCGTCAAACAATCCCCGCAAAATCCGGCAAGTTAACGCAAACCTTTGATTTTGCTTACGGTCTGCCGCATTGTGCGCCCGGCGTCACGGGTATAAACTTTGCAAACTTTACACAGAGGCCACTAACGGTTCGATGGGAACTGTTCAGTCAGCATGAAACCGATTCAGCTGCCCCTAGGTGTGCGTCTGCGTGACGACGCTACCTTCATCAATTACTACCCGGGCGCCAATGCCGCTGCACTTGGCTATGTCGAGCGGCTTTGCGAAGCCGACGCTGGGTGGACAGAAAGCCTGATCTATCTGTGGGGTAAGCATGGTGTGGGGCGCACCCATTTGTTACAGGCCGCCTGCTTGCGGTTCGAGCAAATGGGCGAGTCAGCGGTCTACCTGCCGCTGGCGGAGCTGATGGACCGTGGCACCGAGATCCTTGATCACCTGGAGCAATACGAACTGGTGTGCCTGGATGACCTTCAGGCGGTTGCTGGCAAGTCGGATTGGGAAGAGGCGCTGTTTCACCTGTTCAACCGCCTGCGCGACAGCGGCCGGCGATTGCTCATCGCGGCGTCCACTTCACCTCGTGAACTGCCGGTCAAGCTGGCTGACCTCAAGTCGCGCCTGACGCTGGCGCTGATCTTTCAGATGCGGCCGCTCTCCGATGAAGACAAATTGCGTGCGTTGCAGTTGCGAGCGTCGCGCCGGGGTTTGCACCTGACCGATGAGGTGGGGCACTTTATCCTCACGCGCGGCACGCGTAGTATGAGCGCCTTGTTCGATTTGCTCGAACAGCTCGATCAGGCCTCGTTGCAGGCCCAGCGCAAGCTGACCATCCCGTTTCTCAAAGAAACCCTCGGCTGGTAGCCAGCCCTTGTAGGACGCGGCTTCTGGCATATTCCAGGCGTCAGAAAACCCGCGTTCGAGCCGCTATGGCGACGCCAATGGGCTGCGCAGGGGTTTAAGGGCTTAGATGTCATAGTACAAACAAGAAGTCACATAGACCTCGATTGAATTTGCAAATCGATGTGATAGAGGGCATAGTCTCGTCTTCTTTACACATCAGCCACGGTCGTGCCCATGCTAAATCGCTTCGCACCCCTCGTGCCTCTCGCACTCGTTACCCTGTTGTTTGGTTGCGCCACCCACACTCAACCCGTGGCTGAGCAGAACCCACCGCAGGTCAATCACCAGGCAAAATTCGTCGCATCGCAATCTTCTTCTGTTTATGACGATGAAGTCGCTACTGAAAAAGAACTGGCTGATTTCTCCGGCAGCAAGCCGTACCACCTTCCCGTTCTGGCCGACAGCATTCTTGAGCGTGGCCTGTCCCTGATCGGTACTCGTTACCGTTTTGGCGGCACCTCTGAAGCCGGTTTCGACTGCAGTGGCTTTATTGGTTATCTGTTTCGTGAAGAGGCGGGCATGAACCTGCCGCGTTCCACGCGTGAAATGATCAATGTGGATGCACCGTTGGTCGCACGAAACAACCTCAAGCCGGGTGATCTGCTTTTCTTCAGCACGGGCCGCGCGCGTGGTCGTGTCAGTCATGCCGGTATTTACCTGGGGGATGACCAGTTCATTCACTCCAGCAGCCGCCGCAGCGGTGGTGTGCGGGTCGACAGCCTGGGCGACAGCTACTGGAGCAAGACCTTTATTGAGGCCAAGCGTGCATTGGCCATGGCGCCCACTACCGTTACGGCGCGCAAGTAAAGTTAAAGTGATACTTGAAGTTTGATGTGTAAGCGCTAGAATCCTTGGATATTGTTGTGAACTGATCGCGCGAGCTATGCTTGCGCGATCTGGTTTCCAGCGTTCGGCAGCGAAAGCCGCGTCCAGATCAGGATTGTTCTGCCCATGTCGACCTTGGCCCGCCTGACCCTTCTCATTTGCGCCGCGCTGCTCAGCGCTTGCGCCAGTCGTCCGCCGCCGCCTGCGCCTGTCGCAGTCACGCCCAAGCCGGTGTTCAACTATTCCAGTCAAAGTTTCTCTCCCGTTGCCGAAGATGTGCTCTTTCGTGCGCTGGGCCTGGTGGGAACACCTTACCGCTGGGGCGGCAACACGCCAGATTCAGGTTTTGATTGCAGCGGCTTGATCGGCTTTGTTTACCGCGATGCCGCAGGTATATCCCTGCCGCGTACCACCCGTGAGTTGATCGTGATGCGGGCCCAGGATGTTCGCGAGGATGCGCTGCAGACGGGCGATCTGGTCTTCTTTGCCACCGGCGGTGGTTCGCAGGTCAGCCACGCGGGCATCTACGTTGGTGAAGGGCGATTCGTTCATGCGCCGCAAACCGGCGGCACGGTGAAGTTGGACACGCTGTCCAAGGCCTATTGGCAAAATGCCTACCTTGGTGCCAAGCGGGTGCTTCAGTCTGAGCATCTGGCACGAAACCCGTAATGATGCATCGGTGATGCTGGAGCGGGTAAGCCTGCTCCTACGTCGCTTTCCCACGTTTTGGCAATGCCATTCATCAAACCGCAAAGAAAGCTGTTCAGATCCTGAGCGATGGTGCGCAGATGACTGATATAATCTCGCCCTTTCGTGGAGAACAGACTCTTATGCCAACGTCCTTTCTAGAAATTGTTGAATTGCCTGACGGCCGAATCGAGCTGCGCCGGGCCGAGGACGAGGGTTCTCTGGTGATTTTGGATTTCTCTGAAGATGCCAAGGCATTCTTGCAGGGCCAGCACGTAGAAGTGGCTAAAGCCATGTTGAGTGTGGGCGTGCAGATGGCAGGCCGTCTGGCTGAAGGCGAGCCAGAAAAAGAAGAGGAGCCGCGGATTCTTCACTGAGTCCGGTGGCCGACTTTTAAGAAAGATTCAATTGTGCAGTTCGGCTTCTCAATCCTGGAGAAGCCCTGCGTGTGTTGCAGTTGCCTAGGCGTTGCCGATCAGCCCTGCAATCAAGCCGTCATGGGTTTAACCCAATCGAATATTCAGACTCTGTGCGCCGCCAGCACGTGCTGCGTTGGTCAGTTGCTGTTTGATCGCGGCAGGCAGCGGGTTCAACCAGCTCACGACCGTATGGCTGCGACCCAGGCGCAAAGCCTCGCAAGCCAATTGCTGAGCGCTCTGAGCGCCGCGCGGTTGCAGTAACAGGATGCGCTCGCGATTCAGGCCAGCGTCCCGTAGCCAGGCTTGGGTGAGGCTGGAGGGCGGGGCTATCAGCGTCAGCCAGCGCGCATCCTGCTCCTCGCTCAGCTCACGAAGAATCGGGGCCAGCAAGCTCAGGCAATTCCCGGCAGCGCCGCGCAACGACAATTCACTGAATACCTCGGGCTCGGCGCTCCAGGGCGCCTCGACCACTTCCTTGAGGGCGGGTACGAGTGGTTGAGCCATGAAGGCCTCAAACAGCGACAGTTGAGTGTGTTGCGGGATCTGTAGGAATTGCATGATGCCTCCGTTAGCGGCGAATAACGCCGACGCTCAAGCCTTCAATCACCAGGTCCTGATCCTTCAGGTTCACTTCAATAGGCGCAAACTCCGGGTTTTCGGCCATCAGCCAAACCTTGCTGCCTTCACGCTTGAAGCGTTTGACCGTGACTTCGTCACCAATGCGCGCGACGACGATCTGGCCGTTGCGGGCCTCGCGAGTGGTGTGGACGGCCAGCAGATCGCCGTCGAAAATGCCCACGTCCTTCATGCTCATGCCGTGTACGCGCAACAGGTAGTCGGCACGCGGGTGAAAGAAGGTGGGGTTGATGTTGCAGGACTCTTCGACGTGCTGTTGCGCAAGGATCGGCGCGCCCGCGGCAACCCGGCCAATGATCGGTAGGGTCGATTCGTCGGCCTTGGCCTCGAAGCCGGGAATGCGGATGCCCCGGGAGGCGCCGGGCGTCATCTCGATAGCGCCCTTGCGGGCGAGGGCCTTGAGGTGTTCTTCGGCGGCGTTGGGTGACTTGAATCCGAGCTCCAGCGCAATTTCCGCCCGGGTTGGCGGGTAGCCATTGTCGTCGAGGCAGCGCTTGATAAAAGCCAGAATCTCAGCTTGGCGTGGCGTCAGTTTTAGCATGTTGATCGCTCTGTCTTTTTATACAGTGACTGGGATTATATACAGTGGACTGAGCTTGGCAATCATCCATTTCAAGGACCCCGCCGGACGGTCATCCATTACCGCGCCGAGGGAGGGCACAGCGCGCTGCCTACAGACCGCGCCGGATGTGATTAAATAGCCATCAATTCGATGACTGGCTGGCCGGAAACAGACTGGCAGGCTTGACAAGAAACACCGTGAAACGTATGTTTCAAACAAGTGTTTGTCAGGCGGAGTAGCCATGGCCCAGTCGGAAACCGTTGAACGCATTCTCGATGCTGCAGAGCAGTTGTTCGCGGAAAAAGGATTTGCTGAAACCTCATTGCGCTTGATTACCAGCAAGGCGGGGGTCAACCTCGCGGCAGTGAACTATCATTTCGGCTCGAAAAAAGCCCTTATCCAGGCCGTGTTCTCGCGTTTCCTCGGGCCGTTCTGCATCAGCCTCGACCGTGAGCTGGAGCGTCGCCAAGCCAAGCCAGAGGTCAAGCCGACCCTTGAGGGCCTGCTGGAAATCCTCGTCGAGCAAGCGCTGGTGGTGCAGCCACGCAGTGGCAACGACCTGTCGATCTTCATGCGTTTGCTGGGCCTGGCATTCAGCCAGAGCCAGGGTCACTTGCGGCGTTACCTAGAAGACATGTACGGCAAGGTGTTTCGTCGTTACATGTTGCTGGTCAACGAGGCTGCGCCGCGTATTCCGCCTATCGAGTTGTTCTGGCGCGTGCACTTCATGCTCGGCGCCGCCGCGTTCAGCATGTCCGGGATCAAGGCCTTGCGTGCAATTGCCGAGACAGATTTTGGCGTCAACACCTCCATCGAGCAGGTGATGCGCCTGATGGTGCCGTTTCTCGCCGCTGGCATGCGTGCCGAAACCGGCGTAACCGACCCGGCCATGGCCGCCGCGCAATTGCGCCCACGCAGCAAATCGGTGCCCGCTGCCGTCAAGGTTTGACCCGCCCCGGGTGGGCGCGGCGGCTCGCATCCGCTAAGCTAGCCGCCCATGCCGATTCAGCTATTGATTCCCAGCCCGAAACATCCTGCAGCGCACCTGCGGATGTTTTGGGCTGTGTGCGTTATTTAAGGAAAGTGTATGACGACTGCCCTGCAAGGCTCTTTGATGGTGGACATCGCCGGTACGTGGCTCACGGCCGAGGACCGACACCTGTTGCGCCAGCCGCAAGTGGGTGGGCTGATCATCTTTGCGCGCAACATCGAGCACCCGCGCCAGGTCCGGGAGTTGAGCGCCGCGATTCGCGCCGTGCGCCCGGATTTGCTGTTGGCCGTCGATCAGGAGGGTGGCCGTGTGCAGCGCCTGCGCCAGGGTTTTGTGCGCCTGCCAGCGATGCGTGCGCTGGCCAATCACCCGAATGCAGAACACTTGGCCGAACAGTGCGGCTGGATCATGGCGACCGAAGTGCTCGCGGTAGGGTTGGACCTGAGTTTCGCCCCCGTACTGGACCTGGATTACCAGCGCAGTGCCGTCGTTGGGAGCCGTTCGTTTGAAGGCGACCCTGAGCGCGCCGCCCTGTTGGCGGGCGCTTTCATACGTGGCATGAACGCCGCCGGCATGGCCGCCACCGGCAAGCACTTCCCGGGGCACGGTTGGGCAGAGGCAGATTCCCACGTCGCGATTCCCAATGACGAGCGCAGCCTGGAACAGATTCGTACGCATGACCTGGTGCCCTTTGCCCGCTTGAGCAAACAGCTGGCAGCGGTGATGCCGGCCCACGTCATTTATCCGCAGGTCGACGCCCAGCCGGCTGGGTTCTCCCGTCGCTGGTTGCAAGATATCCTGCGCGGCGAGCTGCAATTTGATGGCGTTATCTTCAGCGATGACCTGTCCATGGCGGGCGCCCATGTGGTGGGTGACGCGGCCAGCCGTATCGAGGCTGCGCTTACCGCCGGTTGCGACATGGGCCTGGTGTGCAACGACCGCGCCGCCGCCGAACTGGCGTTGAGCGCCGCACAACGGCTGAACGTGACGCCCTCGTCGCGCATCGCCCGCATGCGTGGCCAGGCCGTGGCCAGCACCGATTACAAACAGGATCCGCGTTGGTTGGCGGCCTTGGGTGCGTTAAGGGATGCCCAGTTGATTGATTGAGCGCGGTTGAGGCGCCCGCACTGACGGTCGGCGCTGTCAGCGCTTTTCCTGCTTGCTGGGCAGCGGTGCGAACAACGCTTCGATGTCGTCGTTGCCCAGCTGCCAATCCCCGGTGGTCCGGCCATCCAGTACGCCTGCTGCCAGATCGGACTTTTCCTTCTGCAAATGTTGGATTTTCTCTTCCACGGTGCCCCGCGCGATCATCTTGTAGACGAATACCGGCTTCTCCTGGCCAATCCGGTAAGCGCGGTCGGTCGCCTGGTTTTCCGTCGCCGGGTTCCACCAGGGGTCGTAGTGAATCACCGTATCCGCCTCGGTGAGGTTCAGTCCTACGCCACCGGCCTTCAGGCTGATCAGAAAAATCTGCAGCTTGCCGCTCTGGAAGTCCTTCACCGGCGTGCGTCGGTCCCGGGTCTGGCCGGTGAGCAGGGCATAGGCCACTCCGCGATTCTTCAGTTCGGCTTCGATCAGCCCCAACATCGAGGTGAACTGGGAAAACAGCAGAATCCTGCGGCCTTCGGCAAACAGTTCTTCGAGCATTTCCATCAGGCTGTCGAGCTTGCCTGAGCTGCTGCCCCGGGCTGGCAAGGTGGCGCCATTGACCAGGCGCAAGTCGCAGCACACCTGCCGCAGTTTCAGGAGCGCTTCCAGAATAATGATCTGGCTGCGCGCCACACCCTTGCGGGTAATTTCATCGCGCACCTTTTTGTCCATGGCCAGGCGCATGGTTTCGTACACATCGCGTTGGGCTTCGTTGAGATCTACCCAATGGATGATTTCGGTCTTGGGCGGCAGCTCAGTGGCCACCTGCTCTTTGGTGCGGCGCAGCAGGAAGGGTTTGATCCGACCATTGAGGTGTTGCAGTCGTACGTCGCTGCCGTGTTTTTCGATGGGGACGCGGTAATCGCGATTGAAGGCTTTCACCTCGCCCAGCCAGCCCGGCAGCAGGAAGTGAAACAGCGACCACAGCTCACCCAAGTGGTTTTCCAGCGGTGTACCGCTCAGGCACAGGCGCTGGCGGGCATTCAGCTCGCGGGCGGCCTGGGCGGCCTTGCTGGTGGGGTTCTTGATGTACTGGGCTTCGTCCAGGATCAATACGTGCAGGGGCAGGGTGGCCAGTTGCTCGATGTCTTTGGGCAGCAGGGCGTAAGTGGTCAGCAGCAGGTCGTAGTCCGAGAGCTTGGGGAAATACTTCTTGCGGCCCGCCCCGTAGAGCGCGAGCACCTTGAGCTGCGGCGTAAAGTGCGCGGCTTCGTCGAGCCAATTGGGGATCAGGCTGGTGGGCATCACCACCATGCAGGGCCGGTCCAGGCGCCCGGCGTTTTTCTCGGTAAGAATATGCGCCAGGGTTTGTAGGGTTTTGCCCAGCCCCATGTCGTCCGCCAGAATCCCACCGACATCCAGTTGCCGCAGCGATTGCATCCAGCTCAGGCCTTCCTGTTGGTAGGGGCGCAGCGTGGCGTTGAGGCCTTCGGGCGCTTCGCAGGTGAAATCCTTGATGTCTCGCAGGCGCTGGGCGAAGTTGCGGATCTTTTCACCGCCCTGCCATTGCAGCGGCAGGTCTTCCAGTGGGTTGAGGCGGATGGCATCGGCCTTGGCCATGCGCAAGGCGAGTGTGCCGGGCTCTTGTAGGTAAAACTCGCCAAGGGTCGCCAGCACCGGTTTGAGTCGGCCGTAGGGCAGCGCCACTTGCAGCGGGCCGTGGCCGCCGTTCGGCAGCCCCGGGATGTTCACCAGGATCAGTTCGTCATCGCGCCTGCGCGCCAGTTTTTCCGGGTTGAGGATCTCGGTGTGGGAGCGCATTAGGTTCAACAGGATCGGCAGCAGGCTCAGCCGCTCGCCGTTGACGATGATCCCCAGCTCCAGGTCAAACCAGTCACGTTCCGGCCTTTCTTCGACGTTGGCGTACCAGTCGTCCACGGCCGTCAGGTCGAAGCCGAACTCCTCGTCGATCTGCAGCTCCCAGCCCTGTGCCCGCAGGCTGGGCGAGACATTAAGGGTGAAGTTCAGCCAGGCGCTGTCGTTGACCATTTCAAACAGCTCGCCCGCGCTTTCCGGCAGGGCCTTGCTCTGGCGGGTGGCAACCTTGAAGCCCAACTGGCGCAGCTGTTCGCGGTAGGGCTGCTCCAGCTCCGGGTGGCGTTTTATCCGCAGGCTCTGGGTTTCTTGGCGTACAACGATGTCGGCGTTTTTCTGACCGCTGACGTAGTGGTCCTGATAGTTGAAGGACAGCGCTGCGCGGTGCTGGATATACCGCTGCATCTTGCCGTTGCGCGGTTCGAACGCACTGAACTCGACGCTGGCCAGCCACAGCCGTGGCACCGGGTGCACCGCGTCAAGCACCACTTGCGGCAGCACGACGCGGTTGTCCAGCACGGCCTGGAGTTTTTCCAGCAGTTCGGCGTCTTGCGCCGCCGCCGGGTAGGCCAGGGTTTCCTGAACTTTGAGCAGCACCGCCGCGATGTGTTTGCAATTGGTGTGCACTGGGCAGGTACAGCGACTGTCCACCAGAATCAACGTGCCCTTGGCCGATTCGCGCAGCGAGATGGTCTGGCGGTACACGTTGCTGCCCGAGCCTTCGCAGCTGGCGACGATGGTGCTGTCGCCGGACTCGACGATGCGCACACGGTTTTCCAGGGCATAGCGCCGGCCGCGCTCCAGGCTTTGCTCTTTGAAGCGGTTGGCCCACGAAGCGGCCAGGGGTTTGGTCAGTGAGGACGTCGGGGGCATGGTGCTGTGTCAGTCCTGCACATCGGGCGGCGGCGCGCTGGGCGGTTTGGCGGTGAGGGAGGTGATCTTGATCAGCAGGGCCAAGTGACCGCCGTCCAGATAGTTGAGCTGGTTGTTTTTGGTGCGTACGTCTTTTTGATTGAGGTGTTCGCTGGCGACGACGCTGCCATTGCTGTCGAACTGGTTGACCCAAAACGCCGCATCAATGTCGGTGAAACGCCCCAGTTGCAGGTTGAGCGTACCCTCGATCGGGAACTGGCCGAATTGCGCCTGGCCGTCGGTGATCGCAAGCCTCACCGGCTGCTCGCCGAGGCTCTGTTCCCAGGCCTTGTGCAGCAAAACGGTGTAGTTATTGTCGGCGGTCAGTTTCTCGACAATATTGCCCAGCCGTGGCGGGCTCAGCTTGTCGGTCGGCAAACCGGGTGCGCCGGCGGCCCAGTCCTCGGGCGCCGCACGGCTGTTGATCACCGGCTCCGCATTTTGGCGGACCAGAATCATTTCCACCTGATACAGGCTGTCGGCAAACGCCGAGGGTGCAAGTACCACCAGCAACAGGCTCAGGGTGCGAAACAGGCGCATAGGGCGTCCTTCAAGCAGATTTGGGGATAAGGCGCTCAAACAGCGCCTCCAATGTATTAAAGCGTTCTTCAGGGCGTTCCATCGGCACCATGAATTTGAACAGCGTAGCCCCTTCGAACTTGTAGCGATTGGGCTGGCCCTGAATCAGCTTGATCAACACCAGCGGGTCCACCGGGGTCTGCGCTTCAAACTCGATGCGCCCGCCTTGAGGGCCTGCATCGATCTTTTTGATACCCAGTTGCTCGGCCTGCAATTTGAGCAGGGTCAGGCGCACCAGGTTTTTGGTCGGTTCGGGCAACAGGCCGAAGCGGTCGATCATCTCCACTTGCAGGTCCTTGAGGCCTTCCTCGTCGGTGGCGGACGCGATGCGTTTATAGAGAATCAGCCGTGCATGCACATCCGGCAGGTAGTCTTCGGGGATCAGCGCCGGCAGGCGCAAGTTGATTTCCGGGCCGCCTCCCAGCGGTTGGTCGAGGTTGGGTTGCTCGCCTTTGCGGATGGCTTTGACCGCGCGTTCAAGCATTTCCATGTAAAGCGTGAAGCCGACTGCCTGGATCTGGCCGCTCTGGCCGTCGCCCAGCAGCTCGCCCGCGCCGCGAATTTCCAGGTCGTTGGTGGCCAGCACAAAACCGGCGCCCAGGTCCTGGGTGTTGGTGATGGCTTCCAGGCGTTTCTCGGCGTCCCCGGTGATTTGCTGGCGCGGCGGCGTCAGCAGGTAGGCGTAGGCCTGGTGGTGACTGCGCCCGACCCGGCCGCGCAACTGGTGCAACTGGGCCAGGCCGAACTTGTCGGCGCGCTCGATGATGATGGTGTTGGCGCTCGGCACGTCGATCCCGGTCTCGATGATGGTCGAGGCGATCAGCACGTTGAAGCGCTTGTGGTAGAAGTCGCTCATCACCTGTTCGAGTTCGCGCTCGCGCATCTGCCCGTGGCCGATGCCGATACGCGCTTCGGGCACCAGTTCGGCGAGGTCGGCGGCGCATTTTTCGATGGTCTTCACATCGTTGTGCAGGTAATACACCTGGCCGCCGCGCAGCAATTCGCGCAGCAGGGCCTCCTTGACCGTGCTCTTGTTCTCTTCCATCACAAAGGTGCGCACCGACAAACGCCGCGCCGGGGGCGTGGCGATGATCGACAAGTCGCGCATGCCCGACACCGCCATGTTCAGCGTGCGTGGGATCGGCGTGGCGGTCAGGGTCAGGATGTCGACTTCGCTGCGCAGGGCCTTGAGTTGTTCCTTCTGACGCACCCCAAAACGGTGCTCTTCGTCGATGATCACCAGGCCCAGGTTTTTGATCTTTACATCGTCCGACAGCAGCTTGTGCGTGCCGATCACGATATCGATCTTGCCCTCGGCCAGGTCGGCCACCGCGGCGTTGACTTCCTTGGCCGACTTGAAGCGGCTCATCACTTCGACGGTCACCGGCCAGTCGGCGAAGCGGTCGCGAAAGCTGTTGTAGTGCTGCTGGGCGAGCAGGGTGGTGGGCACCAGGATCGCCACTTGCCGGCCGCCATGCACGGCGATGAAGGCGGCGCGCATGGCCACTTCGGTCTTGCCGAAGCCCACGTCGCCGCACACCAGGCGGTCCATGGGCTTGGGCGCGAGCATGTCGGCGCGCACGGCGTCGATGGCGGTTTGCTGGTCGGGCGTTTCCTCGAAGGCAAAGCCTGCGCTGAAGGTGGCGTAGTCGGCCTTCGGGTCGGTGAAGGCATACCCTTCGCGCGCGGCGCGGCGCGCATAAATGTCCAGCAGCTCGGCGGCCACGTCGCGCACTTGTTCGGCGGCTTTGCGCTTGGCTTTCTGCCAGGTTTCAGAGCCCAGGCGGTGCAGCGGCGCCAAGGCGTCGTCGCTGCCGGTGTAGCGGGCGATCAGGTGCAGGTTGGCCACGGGCACATAGAGCTTGGCGCCCTCGGCGTATTCCAGGGTGAGGAATTCGGCGGCCTGGTTGTCGATTTCCAGGGTCTGCAGGCCCAGGTAGCGGCCCACGCCGTGGTCGATGTGCACCACCGGCGCGCCTTCGCGCAGTTCAGTGAGGTTCTTGATGACGGCGTCGTTGTTGGCGTCGGCGCGTTTTTCGCGGCGCCGGCGTTGCATCACGCGCTGGCCGAACAGCGGGCTTTCGGCGATCAGGGCCAGTGCCGGGTCATCCAGTTGCAGGCCTTCATTGAGCGGCGCAATGGTGATCGCCAGGCGATCTTTGCCAGCGACGAAATCGGGCCAGCTGTCGACGGTTTTCGGGCGCAGTTTCAAGCGTTCCAGCAGTTCCAGCAGCACTTCACGACGGCCAGCAGACTCGGCGGTAAACAGCACGCGGCCAGGGAAGTCGCCGAGGAAGTTCGACAGGGCTTCCAGCGGCTGGCTGGCCTTGGCTTCAATCGCCAGGTTCGGCAGTGCTTGCGCGGGGAAGCGCGACCGACCGGCGCCGGTTTCGACGTCTTGCTGGCTGGCAACAATGCGCGGCCAGTCTTTGAGGCGGGCGAAGCAGTCTTCTACCGGCAGGAACAGCTCGGCAGGCGGCAGTAAAGGCCGGGACGGGTCGATGCGGCGTTCTTCGTAGCGGTTGCGCACGTCGTTCCAGAAGTTTTCCGCCGCCTGCTCGATGCCCGGCAGCGAGAACACCTGGGTGTCCTGGGGCAGGTAGTCGAACAGGGTCGAGGTTTCGTCGAAGAACAGCGGCAGGTAGTACTCGATACCGGCGGGCGTAATCCCGCTGCTCAAGTCCTGAAAGATCGGGCAGCGACGGAAGTCCACGTCAAAGCGTTCGCGAAAGCGTGCCTTGAAGCGCGTGACCGCGTCTTTTTGCAGCGGGAATTCCCTGGCCGGCAGCAGCTTGACCGAATCGACTTTGTCGATGGAGCGCTGGTTTTCTGGGTCGAAGGTGCGCAGGGTTTCGATTTCGTCGTCGAACAGGTCGATGCGGTACGGCAGTTTGCTGCCCATCGGGAACAAGTCGAGCAACGCGCCGCGCACGGCGAATTCACCGTGTTCGTACACCGTGTCGACGCAGCGGTAGCCACTGGCTTCGAGGCGAGTGCGCATCACGTCAACGTCGAGCTTCTGGCCGACGTCCAGCACCAGGCTGCTGCCCAGCAGGAACTTGGTCGGCGCCAGGCGGTGCAGCGCCGTGGTGATCGGCACCACCAGCACACCGTGGGCCAGTTCCGGCAGGCGGTACAGGCTGGCGATGCGCTGGGAAATGATGTCCTGGTGCGGCGAGAACAGGTCGTAGGGCAGGGTTTCCCAGTCCGGGAAATGCAGCACCGGCAAATCGGGGGCGAAGAAACTCAGCTCCTGTTCCAGCCGCTCGGCACTTTGGCTGTCGGCGGTGAGCAGCAGGGTGAAGCGCTTGGCAGCGCTGGCAGCCTCGGCAATGGCCAGGCTCAGGGCGGCACCGGGCAGGTTGCCCCAGTGCTGTTTACCTGCCTGGGCAGGGAGTTGCGGTAGACGCAGGACGGGCACGGAAGGTTGAGCTCCAGCGTTGCGACAAAGTCGGTAATTGTAACGGCCTGGAGTGCCGCCTGTCAGTTGCTGACTGTGCCTATTACGGATTGAAGGAAATGTAGTGGCTATGACAAACAATGCTGTCTTTTGACTCATTATGTAGTGCAAAAAACGGCGGATATTTCGGAGGGTTACGGACAAGTCCGTCGGGTCTTTCTTTGGGTGCTGTTCTGGAGGCCGCGTATTTACTGGGCTCTAGCGGGGGGCTGGATTTTTTGCAAGGGTTTTAGTTGCCGGGCGCGCATTGCTCAGGGCCGGTGTGGGCGGCATAATGTAGCCCCTTTTTTCAGCCCCTACATGTGGAAGGTTCCCGTGACTCAGAAGCCCGACCAGTGTCTTGGTGAATGGATTGATCGTGAAGCACTCGCTGAGGCGATGATTCCGCTTATCGGTCAGCTCTACCGCAATAACAATGTGGTTAGCTCGATCCATGGCCGCAGCCTGATCAACCAGTCAGTCATCGCGATTCTCAAGGCTCATCGCTTTGCGCGCCATCGTTCTGCTGACGATAGCGAACTCTCCGTCCACGAAACATTCCCGCTGCTCAAGGCCATGAGCGAGCTCAAGCTCGGCGCGGCCTCGGTAGACCTGGGCAAGTTGGCCAGCAAGTTCAAGGCCGAAGGCAATGGCCGCACGGCCGAGCAGTTCGTGCGTGAAGAACTGGCCGACGTGGTTGGCCAGCAAAGCGCCGCAGCCCGCAAAGGCACCGACGTGGTCCTGTACGGTTTTGGCCGTATCGGCCGCCTGTTGGCGCGCATCCTGATCGAAAAAACTGGCGGCGGCGACGGCCTGCGCCTGCGTGCCATCGTTGTGCGCAAAGGCGCCGACAACGACCTGACCAAGCGCGCCAGCCTATTGCGCCGCGATTCGGTACACGGTCCGTTCAACGGCACCATCGTCATCGACGAAGCGAACAACACCATCACCGCCAACGGTAACCTGATCCAGGTGATCTACGCCAAGAGCCCGACTGAGGTGGATTACACCCAGTACGGCATCCAGAACGCCCTGCTGGTGGACAACACCGGCGTATGGCGTGACGCCGACGGCCTGGGCCAGCACTTGGCCTGCCCGGGTGTCGACCGCGTGGTGCTGACCGCGCCTGGCAAGGGCAAGCTGAAAAACATCGTTCACGGCATCAACCACGGTGAAATCACCGCTGACGACAAGATCGTGTCCGCCGCGTCCTGCACCACCAACGCCATCGTGCCGGTGCTCAAGGCCGTGAACGACAAGTTCGGCATCGTTAACGGTCACGTCGAAACCGTTCACTCGTACACCAACGACCAGAACCTGATCGACAACTTCCACAAGGGCGATCGTCGTGGCCGCAGCGCTGCGCTGAACATGGTGATCACCGAAACCGGCGCTGCCACCGCGGCGGCCAAGGCCCTGCCTGAACTGGCTGGCAAGCTGACCGGCAACGCGATCCGCGTTCCGACGCCTAACGTGTCGATGGCCATTCTCAACCTGAACCTTGAGAAAGCCGCCACCCGTGAAGAGATGAACGAGTACCTGCGCTACATGGCGCTGCACTCCGATCTGCACAAGCAAATCGACTTCGTCAATTCGCAGGAAGTGGTGTCCACCGACTTCGTGGGCTCGCGCCACGCCGGTGTGGTCGACGCTGAAGCGACCATCACCCAGGACAACCGCGTTGTGCTGTACGTGTGGTACGACAACGAGTTCG
Organism: Pseudomonas sp. SDO5215_S409; assembly: GCF_054071325.1. Classification (NCBI taxonomy): domain Bacteria; kingdom Pseudomonadati; phylum Pseudomonadota; class Gammaproteobacteria; order Pseudomonadales; family Pseudomonadaceae; genus Pseudomonas; species Pseudomonas sp. SDO5215_S409. Next base: position 64,823 of record NZ_JBSVWN010000025.1, read on the forward strand.
GTTACAGCTGCCAGGTGGTTCGCGTGATGGAAGACATGGCCGGGGTCAACCCGCCAGCGTTCCCGCGCTAAGCCCTAGCGGTCCATGAAAAAGCCCCGACTGGTTCGGGGCTTTTTCATGCCGGCGAGAGTCGTCTAGCGGCGATCCAGTAGAACGACACGGTGGTCATGACCACCAACGCCATGCCCGCGATGACGCTGCTCAGTTGAGCAGGCTTTTGCGCAGGCTGTCGGACAGGCCTTTGGGCGCCAGCCAAATGCCCAGGTACGCCTTGACCAACTCATCGTTGTGGCTGCTGAACACCACCTTGCCGTTGATTTCCAGGTTCATGCCCCGCTGCGGCCTGAAATCCAGCGCGTAGCGATCACCCGGCTCAATGTCGCGAAAACTGTTGTGCAGGCGGTCCAGGTCCGGTTTCAGGCGGGCGAGGGTAGCCGGTGTCTGTTGGCGTTCAAGGGCGCTGGTCGCGGCGTCGATGACATCGTCGCGGTCGATTTCACGCAGGTAATAGAGTTCCAGTCGCAGGTCTTTTTGCTGGTCCAGGGCTTGGGTGGCGGTGATGCCCGCAGGGGCATAAAGCGCCACGGCGTAAATATCCACCATCAGGTAGGTGGCAACTGCCTGGCTTTTCAGGGGTAATTGGCTCGATTGCGTCGCGAAGTTGGCCTGTTTGAACCGGTCGGCATCGCTGGCCATGGCCGGGATGGCGAACATTAACAATAAACAGACAACGACATGTCGCATAATGGCCCGCTCTGCAAAGGTGAAGGTTTACAGGTTAATTGAATGTTTGGTCGCTGCGCCATGGGCACTCATTGGCGGGGCTGAACGGGAGATGAACGCTGTGCCGTAAAGGCAAAACTGGCCTCCAGCGCGACCAAGGGTTAATGTGCCCCGCGTTGAGCCTTATATAGACTGTGCCCGGGCTCACACACTTGAGCCACATTGATCCTTCATGGCCGCTGGCCGCGGCATGATTTAGCCAGGCGTTTAACCGTACGCCTGGCCTGTTCTGAGGAGTACGCATGGCTGTCTACAACTACGACGTGGTGGTACTGGGTTCCGGCCCGGCTGGAGAAGGTGCGGCGATGAACGCTGCCAAAGCGGGGCGCAAGGTGGCGATGGTCGATAGCCGTCGCCAGGTCGGCGGTAACTGCACCCACTTGGGGACCATCCCGTCCAAGGCCTTGCGTCACTCCGTGCGCCAGATCATGCAGTTCAACACCAACCCGATGTTCCGGGCCATTGGCGAGCCGCGCTGGTTTTCGTTTCCGGACGTGTTGAAAAGCGCGGAAAAAGTCATTTCCAAACAGGTCGCCTCGCGCACCGGCTACTACGCCCGTAACCGTGTAGACCTGTTCTTCGGCACCGGCAGCTTTGCCGACGAGCAAACCGTCGAGGTGGTCTGCTCCAACGGCGTGGTCGAAAAACTGGTGGCCAAGCACATCATCATCGCCACCGGCTCGCGCCCGTATCGCCCGGCCGACATCGATTTCCACCACCCGCGTATCTACGACAGCGACACCATCCTGAGCCTGGGCCACACCCCGCGCAAACTGATCATCTACGGCGCCGGTGTGATCGGCTGTGAGTACGCCTCGATCTTCAGCGGCCTGGGTGTGCTGGTGGAGCTGGTGGACAACCGTGACCAGTTGCTGAGCTTCCTCGACTCGGAGATCTCCCAGGCGTTGAGCTACCACTTCAGCAACAACAACATCACGGTGCGTCACAACGAAGAGTACGAGCGGGTCGAAGGCCTGGACAACGGGGTAATCCTGCACCTCAAGTCCGGCAAGAAAATCAAGGCCGACGCCTTGCTGTGGTGCAACGGCCGTACCGGCAACACCGACAAGCTGGGCATGGAAAACATTGGGGTCAAGGTCAACAGCCGTGGCCAGATCGAGGTGGACGAGAGCTACCGCACCTGCGTGCCGAATATCTACGGCGCCGGTGATGTGATCGGCTGGCCGAGCCTTGCCAGTGCCGCGCATGACCAGGGCCGTTCGGCCGCTGGCAGCATTGTCGACAACGGCAGCTGGCGGTATGTGAACGATGTGCCGACCGGGATCTACACCATTCCCGAGATCAGCTCCATCGGCAAGAACGAGCACGAACTGACCAAGGCCAAGGTGCCTTACGAAGTGGGCAAGGCATTTTTCAAGAGCATGGCGCGTGCACAGATCGCCGGTGAGCCGCAGGGCATGCTGAAGATCCTGTTCCACCGCGAAACCCTGGAAGTCCTGGGCGTGCATTGCTTCGGCTACCAGGCCTCGGAGATCGTGCACATCGGCCAGGCCATCATGAACCAGCCGGGTGAGCTCAATACGCTGAAGTATTTCGTCAACACCACGTTCAACTACCCGACCATGGCCGAAGCCTATCGGGTAGCGGCCTACGACGGCCTCAACCGGCTTTTTTGAGCGGCTCCGGCCGGTGGCCTGAGCCGGCCGGGGAGACCGATTTCAGTAATTCCCGAGGGTGGCAGTGGCCAAACCGGGAAAGTCTGTAATCAGGCTATCTACGCCGAAGTCGGCGAGCCTGCGCATCAGCGCGGGTTCGTTGACCGTCCACACGGACACGTGCAGCCCCTGGCGCTGGGCCTTGGCCAGTCGTTCAGGGGTGCACAGCGTCCAGTTCAGCGCCAGGATTTCACAGCCATAGTTTTGCGCGACCTTCAGCGGGTCGAGCCAGGCGTATTCGGCGACCAGTCCACGGGACAGGTCCGGCGTCAGCTCTTGCGCGGCTTTCAAGACTTCACGTGAGCTTGAGGTCACGGTGACCTTGTCCATCAGGCCGAAACGCACGGCCATTTCCCGAATCGCCAGCACCGTGGTGGCTGCGCGGGTGCGCGAGGCGCTTTTGACTTCCAATTGCCAGTGATCGAAGTCGCACTGTTCAAACAGGGCTTCCAGGCGCGGGATCGGGCAAGGGTTGACCCAACCCGGGCCGCCTTTGCGCGCGTCCATCTTGACCAGGTCTGCCGCCGAGTACTCGACGACCTTGCCGCGCCGGTCGGCGGTGCGTTTGAGGGTAGGGTCGTGGATGACCATCAGTTCGCCGTCCATGGACAAGTGCAGGTCCAGTTCGCAGCGGCGTACGCCGTGCTTGAGGCATTCCTGAAAGCTGGTCAGGGTGTTTTCCGGTGCTTCGCCTTTGGCGCCGCGGTGGCCGTAAATCAGGGTCACAATTGCTCCTTTACGCCAGGTGTCCTGGCGGGGTGGATGACGCGACGCGCCATTCAATGTTCGTAATCACTCTTCTTCTTCGCTTTGCTCGCGGGCCAGGCGCCGTTCCTGAGCCTGCTTTTGCAGGATGTAGCGCGCCAGCAACTGGCGTTGGGCATCGGTCATGGACTCAAATTCTGTGCCCACATCAAACCCGGTGCCCTTGGCATCGCAGTGGGTCACCCGGGCGCGCAGCAGCAGGCCCAGTGCCTGGGGCATCAGCACCAGCTTGACCGCCAGATGAGCGCCGGGTTGCAGGGGGGTAGGGTGCTGGAAGTCGATGCCGCCTTCGGAAATGATCACCGGCTGCGGCGCGCCGACCTCGCTGAGCAGGCCGCGTGCCATGACCTGGCTGAGCAGGTCCAGGCGTTTGTTCTGCACCTTGAGGAAGGCGGCCAGGGTGCGATCTTTTTCGTTGATCTGGCGCAGCAGGTGCTGGGCCTCGAATTCGCTCAGGTGCAGCTCACTGAGCAGATTGAACAGCGGGGAATCATCCAGCAACACTTCCTTGGTCGCCGCCTGCTGCGCCGACAGGCTGCTGATTTGGAGTGCGATCATGTCGTCGATACGGTAGTATTCGCGGCGTTCTTCTTCATCTAATGTCGACATGGCGAACCCAAGGCAGCGGTAATGGTCTGAGTGTAAAGCTGCTTACCAGACCCCGCCACCGGGACGTCTTCTTTTCCTGTGAACAAGCCCCGACATGTTCAGACCTCTCTTCGTATTTATCGGCACGCGTTACACCCGTGCCAAGCGCCGCAGTCATTTTGTGTCGTTCATTTCCCTGACCTCGATAATCGGCCTCGCCCTGGGCGTGGTCGTGATGATCGTGGTGTTGTCGGTCATGAACGGCTTCGATCATGAGATGCGCACCCGCGTGCTGGGCATGGTGCCCCACGCCACCATCGAGTCCGGTGACCCGATCAGCGACTGGCAGGGCCTGGCCGACAAGGTCAAGCAAAACCCCAAAGTGCTGGCCGTGGCGCCGTTCACCCAGATGCAGGGCCTGCTGACCCACGACGGCAAGGTGCAAAAAATCCTGCTCAATGCCATCGACCCGGTGCAGGAGCGCAAGGTGTCGATCATCGATAACTTCATGCAGCAGGGCAAACTCGACGACCTGACGCCCGGCAGCTTTGGCATCGTGATCGGCGACAAGGCCGCGGGCAAGCTGGGCGTGGGCATCGGCGACAAGCTGACGTTTGTCGCCCCGGAAGTCACCGTCACCCCCGCGGGCATGTTCCCGCGCATGAAGCGCTTCACAGTGGTGGGCATCTTCCATGTCGGCGCCGGTGAAATCGACGGCTACCTGGGCGTGACCAACCTCACCGACCTCGCCCGCCTGCACCGCTGGCAGCCGGACCAGGTGCAGGGCCTGCGCCTGAAGTTCAATGACCTGTTCGATGCACCGCGCACCGCGTGGGAAATCGCCCAGCACCTGGGTGAGAACCAGTACTTCGCCCGCGACTGGACCCGGACCCACGGCAACCTGTACCAGGCCATCCGCATGGAAAAAGCCATGATCGGCCTGCTGCTGTTGCTGATCGTCGCCGTGGCGGCCTTCAACATCATCTCCACGCTGGTGATGGTGGTGAACGACAAGAAGGGCGATATCGCGATCCTGCGGACCTTGGGCGCCACGCCGGGGCAAATCATGGCGATCTTTATGGTGCAGGGCAGCGTGATCGGCGTGGTCGGCACCTTGATCGGCACGGCGGTGGGTATTCTTGCTGCGTTGAACGTCAGTGCGGCGATTGCTGGCCTGGAAGGTCTGATCGGCCACAAGTTCCTCAATTCCGATGTCTATTTCATCGACTACTTGCCGTCCCAGGTGCAGAGCCAGGACGTGTTGATGGTCGGCGCTGCGGCGTTGGTCTTGAGTTTCCTTGCCACCCTGTATCCGGCCTGGCGCGCGGCGCGCACCCAGCCAGCGCAGGCATTACGTTATGAGTGAATCGGGCATGAGTGAAAAAGCAATCCTGAGCTGCCGCAACCTGGGCAAATCCTACGAGGAAGGCCCGGAGTCCGTGGTGGTGCTGGCCAACCTGCAACTGGAGCTGCACCCGGGCGAACGCGTGGCGATTGTCGGCAGTTCGGGGTCTGGCAAAAGTACCTTGCTCAACCTGTTGGGCGGCCTGGATACGCCGTCCCAGGGCAGCGTATGGCTGGCCGGTGAAGAGTTGTCGGCGTTGGGTGAAAAAGCCCGTGGCCAGCTGCGCAACCGTTCGCTGGGTTTTGTGTACCAGTTCCACCACCTGCTGCCCGAGTTCACCGCGCTGGAAAACGTGTGCATGCCCTTGTTGATCGGCAAGACCGCGATCCCGGAGGCCCGCAAGCGTGCAACCGAGCTGTTGCAACGTGTTGGCCTGGCCCATCGCCTGGCGCACAAGCCGGCCGAATTGTCTGGCGGCGAGCGTCAGCGTGTGGCTATCGCACGTGCCCTGGTGAACAACCCGGGCCTGGTGATGCTCGATGAGCCGACCGGCAACCTCGACTCCCACACGGCCCAAGGCATCAAAGACCTGATGCTCGAGTTGAGCACGCAGATGCGCACCGCGTTTCTGGTGGTGACTCACGACATGGGCATGGCGCGCCAGATGGACCGCGTGCTGCACTTGCAGGAAGGTCATCTGGTCGCTATCTGACCCGTTTCAAGCCCGGTGCCTGGCGCCGGGTTTTCATTTTTTAAACGGTGCCCGCGAATGTTCAGACCGTTATCGATTTTTATCGGCACGCGCTATACCCGCGCCAAGCGCCGCAACCGTTTTGTCTCGTTTATTTCGATGACCTCGATGATCGGCCTCGCCTTGGGCGTGCTGGCGATGATTGTGGTGTTGTCGGTGATGAACGGGTTTCAGCGTGAAATGAGCTCGCGCATTTTGGGCATGGTGCCCCATGCCACCATCGTCGGCGTCAACCCGATCAGCGACTGGCAGCCCGTGGCCGCCGCCGCGTTGAAAAACCCCGAAGTGACCGCTGCCGTGCCGTTCACCGAAATGGACGGCATGCTCTCCTACAAAGGCGGCATGCAGCCGATCCAGATCAGCGGTATCGACCCTGCGGAGGAGGGCAAGGTGTCCATCGTGGCCCAGCATATCGTCCAGGGCCGCCTGGAGGACCTCAAGCCCGGGGAGTTTGGCGTAGTGATCGGTGACATCACCGCCCGGCGTTTCCGCTTGAACGTTGGCGATAAGTTGACTTTGATCGTGCCCGAAATCAGCAGCGCCCCCGGTGGGATCACCCCGCGCCTGCAGCGCTTGAGCGTGGTGGGTGTGTTCAAGGTCGGCGCCGAGCTGGATGGCTCCATGGCCCTGATCCACATGGCCGATGCCGCGCAGATACAGCATTGGCAACCCAACCAGGTGCAAAGCGTGCGCCTGGCGGTAAAAGACCTGTATGCGGCGCCCAAAGTCTCGGCAGACATCGCCACCGGCCTGGGGGCCGACTACAAGGCGGACGACTGGACCCATACCCAGGGCAGCCTGTTCAGCGCGATGAAGATGGAAAAAACCATGATCGGCCTGCTGTTGCTGATGATCGTTGCGGTGGCGGCGTTCAACATCATCGCCACGTTGATCATGGTGGTGAACGAGAAGGGCGCGGACATTGCGATCCTGCGTACCATCGGCGCCACGCCTCGCCAGATCATGGCGATCTTCATGGTACAGGGCACGGTGATCGGGATTGTCGGCACGTTTATCGGCGGCGTGCTGGGCGTGATTGCCGCGTTGAATGTCAGCGAAATGGTGGGCTGGGTCGAGCGCGTGACCGGCCAGCATATCTTCAGTTCGGATGTTTACTTCATCAGCAACCTGCCGTCCGAGTTGCAGGGTGGGGACGTGGTGCTGATTTGTACCGCCGGGTTTGTGTTGAGCTTTCTGGCGACGATTTACCCGGCGTACCGGGCGGCGAAAATCGAGCCGGCGCACGCCCTCCGCTACTCGTAGGGGTCAAGCTTGCTGTTGCAGGCGAGCCTGCATCAGCGGGGTGTTGGCAATTGGATTAGAAACCGGGTCCACCCGGTTTCTGATTCGCACCAGATCCTTGCGCCATGTGCCCGCACAATCGACTGGGTAATGGCCAGGCCCAGGCCTGCATGTTCGTCATGCCTGGCCGGGTCCGCCCGGTAAAAGCGGTCAAACAGCTTCGGCAACAGCGCTTGTGGGATACCGTCCCCGGTGTTTTCCACGCTGAGCGTCGTGACCTCTGCGCCTTCAACGATGCGCACTCTCACAAAACCGCCCGGCGGGGTAAACCGCAGTGCGTTATCCAGCAAGTTGGAAATCGCCCGGCGCAGCATGCTGCGATCGCCCTCGATGGCGGCGGCCCCCTCCAGGTGCAGGCTCACTTGAGCGTCCTCCGCCAGCAACGCAAAGAACTCCAGCAAGGCGTGTACTTCGTCGGCCAGCACCAACGTTTCGCGTTTGGGCATCAGCAAGCCATGGTCGGCCTTGGCCAGGTACAGCATGTCGTTGACCAGTTGCGCCATCCATTGCAGCTCCTCCAGGTTGCTGTGCAGCGCCTCGCGGTAGTCCTCCAACGGTCTGGGTTGTGTGAGCGTGACCTGTGTCTGGGTGAGCAAATTCGACAGCGGGGTGCGCAGTTCGTGGGCAATATCGGCGGAAAACGCCGAGAGCCGCTGAAAACCATCATCCAGGCGCACGAGCATGGCGTTGAACGCGTGGGCCAGTTCGGCCAACTCGGCCGGCATATGCTCAGAGGGCAGGCGGTGGGTCAGGGAGTGGGTGGAGACGCTGGCGGCCACTTCGCTCATGCGCCTTAAGGGCCTCAAGCCGCTACGGGCGGCCCAAGCCCCCAGCAGGGCAGTGGCCAGTGCCGAGAGGCCCACGGTCAGCCAGATCAGGCGCTGCATGCGTTGCAAAAAATGTTGATGGTGGGTGATGTCGAGCATCAGCGTCAGTTGCGGTGTGCCAGGGTTGCCTGGCACCAGCCCGACGTTATAGACGCGGTAGCTGGTCCCGGCGTTTTGCAGGTTGTGCAGGCCCGGCGAGCGGGGCAGGGGCATGCCCGCCGTCGCATCAAACCAGGGCTGGCCATCGGCGGCGGTGATGCGCAGGCTGAGGTCGGGTTGGCGATTGAGTTCTTCACGCAACTTGGCTTCGCGCGGGCCAAACAGTAGCGGTGTATCGGCGCCTTGCAGCGTACTGCGCAAGGCCACCAGTTTGCTGTCGAGCAACTGCTTGTCCAGCTCGATAAAGTGCGCCTCGCTGGCGCGGTTGAACAACACGCCGGCCAGTAACGACACCACTGCGGTACAGCCGGCGAACAACAGCGCCAGGCGGCTTGTCAGGGAAATCCTTTTCATCATGCGGACCGTTCCTCAAGCACGTAGCCCATGCCGCGTACGGTATGGATGAGCTTGGTGGGGTAGTGGTCATCAATCTTCAGGCGCAGGCGGCGGATGGCGACTTCGATAATGTTGGTGTCGCTGTCGAAATTCATGTCCCACACCTGGGAGGCGATCAGCGATTTGGGCAGCACTTCGCCTTGGCGGCGCAGGAGCATTTCCAGCAAGGCAAACTCCTTGGCGGTGAGGTCGATACGCTGGCCGTTACGCTCCACACGGCGGCGGATCAGGTCCAGGCGCAGGTCGGCTGCTTGCAGGCAGGTGTCTTGTTGCGTGTTGTTGCCCCGGCGTAGCAGGCTGCGGACCCGGGCCAGCAGTTCGGAAAAGGCAAAAGGCTTGACCAGGTAGTCGTCGGCGCCCAGCTCCAGGCCGTGTACGCGGTCTTCCACGGCATCCCGGGCGGTCAGGAACAGCACCGGCACGTCTTGCCCGGCGCTGCGCACCGCTTGCAGGATTTGCCAGCCGTTGCGCCCTGGCAGCATCACGTCGAGAATCAGCAGGTCGTAGTCGCCGGTCAGCGCCAGGTGCTGGCCGTTGGTGCCGTCGGCCACCCACTCGGTGTTGAACCCGGCCTCGGTCAGGCCCTGGCACAGGTACTGGCCGGTTTTGGGTTGGTCTTCGACGATCAGCAATTTCATGGGCAAGTCTCGGCAAGCGGTAGGCAGGCTTTATACAGGGCGCGCCGGGGAGCGGGCGCCAGCTGACAAACTTGTAATCTAGCCGTCAGCTGGCTGGCAGCGACGGGTTATTAACGTGTTTCACAGGCTGATTTCAAACCCTTTGGAGAGTGATGATGGTTTTGCGTAAATCCTGGTTGTTGGCTGCTTGCCTGTTTGCCCTGAGTGCTCCGGTGTTTGCCTCCCCGGCGCAAACCTTTGCCTTTGGCGAGGCGGCGCCCGCGGCCAAGGCCACCCGCACCGTGGAAGTGGTGCTGCAGGACATTTCTTTTTCGCCCAAGTCTCTGGACGTAAAGGCCGGTGAGACGGTGCACTTTGTGTTGATCAATAAGGGCCAGTTGCTCCACGAGTTCAACCTGGGCGACGCGGCCATGCACGCTGCTCATCAGCAAGAAATGCTCAAAATGCAGGCCAGCGGCATGCTCACCGCCACCGGCATGAAGATGGATCACAGTGCCATGGGGCATGGCGACATGGGCGGTATGAAGCATGACGACCCCAATAGCGTACTGGTCGAGCCGGGTAAAACGGCCGAGTTGACCTGGACATTCACCAACGCCAGCGCCCTGGAGTTCGCCTGTAACATCCCCGGGCATTATCAGGCCGGTATGGTCGGCAAGCTGACCGTCAGCCAATAAGCGGCGAAGCGTAAAGGCGGGTGTAAAGGCTGGTAGACTGGCCGGGTTTATTTAGCCAGGTTTTTGCCATGCATCCCGCAGCCGAACATTCGCCGCTGGGCAAGTCCAGTGAGTACATTTGCACCTACACCCCTTCGTTGTTGTTTCCCATTCCTCGCGCGGCCAAATGGGCCGAGCTTGGGCTGAGCGCCGAAACCTTGCCGTATAAAGGCGTGGACTTCTGGAACTGCTTCGAATTGTCCTGGCTGCTGCCGTCGGGCAAGCCCGTGGTGGCCATCGGTGAGTTCAGTATCGCGGCTGACTCGCCGAACATTATCGAGTCCAAGTCGTTCAAGCTGTATCTCAACTCGTTGAACCAAACGCCGTTTGCCGACGTGCAAAGCCTTGAAGCCACCCTGCGCGCCGATCTGAGTGCGGCGGCTGGCAAGCCGGTCGGCGTGCGTATTCGCAGCCTGGCCGAGGTCGAGGCGCAAGGCGTGGTCGCGTTGCCGGGCACCTGCATTGACGACCTGGATATCAGTGTCAGCAACTACGAGCAGCCGCGCCCCGAGCTGCTGCGTTGTGATGACTCGCGCATCGTGGAAGATAGCGTGCACAGCCATTTGCTCAAATCCAACTGCCCGGTAACCAGCCAGCCAGACTGGGGCAGCGTGGTGGTGGAGTACCGTGGCGCCGCACTGGACCACGCGAGTTTACTGGCGTATCTGGTGAGTTTTCGTCAGCACTCGGACTTCCACGAGCAATGCGTGGAGCGCATCTTCCTGGACTTGCAGCGTTTGCTGAAGCCGGAAAAACTGACGGTGTACGCACGTTATGTGCGCCGGGGCGGGCTGGACATCAACCCGTACCGCAGCACACACGACCTGGCGTTCCAGAACGTACGCCTGGCCCGTCAGTAACGTGGACGCGGGAGCCGGCAGACCGGCCCCCGCCGAGGGGCTGTAAACCTCAGATCCCGATGTTGCCCAGGGTTTGCACGATATTGCGCAAGGTCCCGGCGATACCTGGGTGTTCCAGCTCGAAGCGCTCCACGGCCAGGTTTACACCGTCGGCGAGGCTGGGGTTCTGGAGGGCTTCTTCCAAGGGGATCTGCACTTCAAGCTCGGCAATCAGCGCCTGCAACTCTTCACGTTTTTCAAGAGGCAGCGGCGGGTCCTGTTCCAATTGCTCGCGCAGGAGGTTGACCTGTTCTTGCAGTCGTTCGCGGGCAGGCATAGCGTTGTTCCTTTTATCGATAGGCACTGGCATAGACCGCGGCACGCCGTGAAAGGTCTACGGACTGACCTGTAGATTAATCCAACAGTGCTTGCCGTGCCTGATCTCGATCAGGGCTTCTCGCCTTTGAGCTGGCGCAGGCTGATGTCGGCCAGGCAGGTTTGCAGCTCGCCCAGGTGGTCGATCACCGAATGCACGCCCAGCCCGTAGAGCGCAACCGTCGCCTTGGCGCGTTTATGCTCGCGCTCCTGCTCACTGAGTGCGTGCCATTGCGCCGGTGCAAGCCCGCACAACGAGCCGCAGGAGGCCAGCCCGATGGTCCACAAGCCGGCATTCAGACCTGATTGCAGCAAGCGAGGCTCGCCGCTGACCAGCACGCAGCCTTCCAGGCGTTCGATGTTCAAGTCCATCAGGGCTTGCCAGCACGCATGGGGTGCAGGCCAACGGGCGGGGGGCGCCGAGGCGGCCTTGACGGAGCGGGGGAGCGCGGCGGCGAGCGAGGTGCTGACCTGTGGCGGCAACTCTTCCAGCCAGGCACACGGAACGTTTTGCTCGGCCAGGTGGCGCAGGATATCAAGGGCGCCCGGGGTGGCGTGTGAATCGCTAGTGGCGGTGGGGAGGGCGCGCGCCTGGGAACCGAAGTCCACGAGGCAGCCACTCAGGCCGAACAAGACGGCAGTCAAGGACGGCGCGCTGGCGGCAACAATTTCGGCGGTGTGCATTTCGACGTCCCTGAAATAGCAGTGACGCTATAGGGCGCGGATGACAGGCACGTTACACCCGCTGTTTTTGTAGGAGTTTTATACATTTGTTGAATGACGATTCCGCAATGCTGCCTAATCTAATACTTCCGTCATATACTGACGACCTTATTCAGGGCATAGCGCCCATGACTGATCATTCAAGGAGCTAAAGCTATGCGCTGGAGCCATCTTCTCGCTCAGCTATCGGTGTGTGCCAGCGTCTTGCTGGTGCCTTTCGCCGCCCAAGCGGCCTCGCAAGACGATCCGTGGGAAAGCGTCAACCGTCCTATCTTCACGTTCAACGACACCGTTGATACCTATGCGCTCAAGCCTCTGGCCCAGGGCTATCAGTTTGTCACCCCGCAATTTGTGCAGGACGGCGTGCACAACTTCTTTCGCAACATCGGTGACGTCGGCAACTTCGCCAACGACGTGCTGCAGCTCAAGCCGCACGCCGCGGGTGTAGACACCGCGCGTCTGCTGGTAAACACCACGTTTGGTGTACTGGGCTTGATTGACGTGGGCACCAAAATGGGCCTGCAACGCAATGACGAAGACTTCGGCCAGACCCTGGGCTACTGGGGTGTCGGCAGCGGCCCGTATGTGATGCTGCCGTTGCTGGGCCCAAGCACCGTGCGTGATGCGCCGTCGCGTTATGTCGACAGCTTCACCCAGCCGTACCGCTACATGAACGATATCGACTGGCGCAACAGCACCTTTGGCCTGAACATCGTTGACACCCGTGCCAACCTGCTGTCGACCGAAAAACTCATCAGTGGCGACAAATACACGTTCATCCGTAACGCTTACCTGCAGAACCGCGAGTTCAAGGTGAAGGATGGCAAGGTCGTAGACGATTTTTAAACAAAGCGTTTCAAATGCGAAAGGCGACCTCGGTCGCCTTTTTCGTGCGTGTAATTTCAGGCCTGCCAAGGGCTTACATCCTTACTTTACGTCGCGGTTTTACCGGTTCTTATAACTCCCGGTGATTTGCCGGGTAAAGACGCCCTGCGACCATCGCCATGAGCTTGAAACCCCTGGCGGATGGGAGTACCGTCTGCGCCTTAGAAGGGCACCTCTGCTTTACCGTTGTGCATGGGTAAAATCCCGGTACGTTGTAGGACAGAGAGGCTGGAAAGCGAATCCAGTAGTGTGAGCCAGGTTACGAGCCAGGCTGCCTACACCAACCTAATTCTGGCGCCGTTTGCCCACATGCAAAAAACCAGTGCCACGCTGCTGATAATCGATGACGACGAAGTAGTGCGCGAAAGCCTCGCGGCCTATTTGGAAGACAGTGGCTTCAGCGTCCTGCAGGCCGGCAATGGCCTTCAGGGTCTTCAGGTATTCGAGCGCGAAAAGCCCGACCTGATCATTTGCGACCTGCGCATGCCTCAGGTGGGTGGCCTTGAGCTGATCCGCCAGGTCACCGACATTGCCCCGCAGACCCCTGTGATCGTGGTATCCGGCGCGGGCGTGATGAGCGACGCGGTCGAAGCCTTGCGCCTGGGCGCCGCCGATTACCTGATCAAGCCTCTGGAAGACCTGGCGGTGCTGGAGCATTCCGTACACCGCGCGTTGGACCGTTCGCGACTGCTGCTCGAAAACCAGCGCTATCGCGAGAAGCTGGAAACCGCCAACCGCGAACTCGAAGCCAGCCTGAACCTGCTCCAGGAAGACCAGACCGCCGGTCGCCAGGTGCAGATGAACATGCTGCCGCAGAGCCCGTGGACCATCGACGACTTCCAGTTCGCGCATCAGATCATCCCGTCGCTGTACCTGTCGGGGGATTTCGTTGACTACTTTCGTGTGGACGAACGTCGCGTCGCGTTCTACCTGGCCGACGTTTCCGGCCATGGTGCATCGTCTGCCTTTGTAACCGTGCTGCTGAAGTTCATGACCACACGGTTGCTGTTTGAATCCAAGCGCAATGGCACCTTGCCGGAGTTCACCCCTTCGCAAGTGCTGGGCCACATCAACCGAGGCCTGATCAGCTGCAAGCTGGGCAAGCACGTGACGATGGTCGGCGGCGTGATCGATGAACAAACCGGTCTTTTGACCTACAGCATTGGCGGTCACCTGCCATTGCCGGTTTTGTACACTCCAGACAGTGTGCGTTATCTGGAAGGGCGTGGTTTGCCGGTGGGCCTGTTCAACGAGGCCACCTATGAAGACCATATCCTGGAACTGCCGCCGACCTTCAGCCTGACGCTGATGTCGGACGGCATCCTGGACCTTCTTCCAGAGCCTACACTCAAAGAGAAAGAAGCCGCCTTGCCCCAACGGGTCAAGTCGGCGGGCGGCAGCCTGGATGGCCTGCGGCAGGTTTTTGGATTGGCCACGCTAGGGGAGATGCCGGATGATATCGCCCTATTGGTGTTGAGCAGGAATCTTTGATGAGTACCGGAAGAATCCAATTCGCCGAGCAAGACGGGACCTTTGTCCTGAAGTTTGTCGGTGAAGTGCGCCTGACGTTATGTTCGGCGTTGGATGCGACGATTGAGCGGATTTTCACAGCCCTGAATTTCTCGGCCATCGTGATTGATCTGACCGAAACCCGCAGCATCGATAGCACCACCCTGGGGCTGTTGGCCAAGTTGTCCATTCTGTCTCGGCAGAAGGTCGGCCTGCTGCCAACGGTGGTCACCACCCACGAAGACATTACCCGGCTCTTGCAGTCCATGGGCTTTGATCAGGTGTTCAACATCGTTGACCGCCCGATCCCGTGCCCGGAATGCCTGACCGACCTGCCGTCCCAGGACCAGTCCGAGGAAGTGGTACGGGTCAAGGTACTGGAAGCCCACAAGATCCTGATGGGCTTGAACGACTCCAACCGCGAGGCGTTCCACGATCTGGTGAATGCGCTGGAGCGGCATTGACCTGACCCAGCGGCAAGCGTGAAAAAGGGCGGTACCCTCACAGGTACCGCCCTTTTTGTCGTAGCCAGCGTTAGAGCTTGGCAGTCAACAGTGCTTCAAGCTTTTCCTGGTCGCGGGCAAACTGACGAATGCCTTCAGCCAGTTTCTCGGTGGCCATCGCATCTTCGTTGGACTCCCAACGGAACTGCGCTTGCGTCAGGTGCACACGTGCTTCACCGGCATGGCCCGGCGACAGTTTGCGCTCCAGCTTGCCGTTGTCTGCTGCCAGCTTCTCCAGCAGGTCGGGGCTGATGGTAAGGCGATCGCAGCCCGCCAGTTGTTCGATCTGGCTCAGGTTGCGGAAGCTTGCGCCCATCACGACCGTCTTGTAGCCGTTGGCCTTGTAATAGTTGTAGATGCGCGTTACCGACTGCACGCCCGGATCATCGGCGCCGGTGTAGTCGTTGCCGTTGGCCTTTTTGTACCAGTCGTAGATACGGCCCACGAACGGCGAGATCAGGAACACACCGGCCTCGGCGCAGGCCACGGCCTGGGCGAAGGAGAACAGCAGAGTCAGGTTGGTCTGGATGCCTTCTTTTTCCAGCTGCTCGGCGGCGCGGATGCCTTCCCAGGTCGACGCGATTTTGATCAGCACACGGTCGCGGCCAACGCCTGCTTTTTCGTACAGGTCGATCAGACGATGCGCACGCTTGAGTACAGCATCGGTGTCGAACGACAGGCGGGCGTCCACTTCGGTGGAAATACGGCCCGGCACCACTTTCAGGATCTCTTGACCGACCGCTACCGCAAAGCGGTCACTGGCCAGGCCTACGTCGCCGTTGCAGTCCTTCACGCACTCATCCAGCAGGCGGGCGTAAGCGGGAATGGACGCCGCCTTGAGCAGCAGGGACGGGTTGGTGGTGGCATCTTGTGGCTTGACGCGAGCGATAGCTTCAAAGTCGCCAGTGTCGGCAACCACAGTGGTGAATTGTTTGAGTTGTTCCAGCTTGGAAGTCATGGGCGTGCTCTGTCCTAGGGGTTCGGTGACATTACCCGAGCGCTGACAGCCGCTCAAGGCGCAAATGCGATCGATCGTTTGCGAGGGCAACAACCTGAAAACGGCCGTTTGAAAGGCAGGCTTTGCTACAAGCTAGGAGGCCAAATGGTCGAACAGGTTCAACGCCAATGACCTGCGGCACACCCACCGCGCGCCGCTCAGCGCCCCTCCAGAAGCGCCCCGGCCTGATCCAGCAGTGCCAGCGGGTCCTGGGCCTTGTGAATATCCACCGACAACAACTGCCGAAACCTGCGCGCTCCGGGAAACCCGGTGCCTAGCCCCAACACATGGCGGGTAATGTGATGCATCACCCCCCCGGTCGCCAAATGTTCAGCAATATAGGGACGCAACTGCGCCAGCGCCTCGGCCCGGCCTATTACCGGCGCTGTGCTGCCAAACAAGCGCTGATCCACCTGCGCCAACAAATACGGGTTGTGATAAGCCTCGCGGCCCAGCATCACGCCGTCGAAGGTCTGCAAGTGTTCCTCGCACTGTTCAAGCGTCTTGATACCGCCGTTGAGCACTATTTCCAGCGCCGGGAAGTCCTGCTTCAACTGCGCCACCACGTCGTAGCGCAGGGGCGGAATATCCCGGTTCTCCTTGGGCGACAACCCTTCCAGAATCGCGATCCGCGCATGCACGGTGAAACTGGTACAGCCCGCGTCCTGCACCTGACCGACAAAATCACACAGTTGGGCGTAGCTGTCCCGGCCGTTGATCCCGATGCGGTGTTTAACCGTGACCGGAATCGACACCGCATCGCGCATCGCCTTCACACAATCGGCCACCAGCGCCGGATGAGCCATCAGGCACGCACCGATCATGTTGTTCTGCACCCGGTCGCTCGGGCAGCCGACATTGAGGTTGACCTCGTCATAACCTGCGGCCTGGGCCATGTTTGCGCAGGCGGCCAGATCGGCGGGAACACTGCCCCCCAGTTGCAGGGCCAAGGGGTGCTCGGCCTCGTCATGACCCAGGAAACGCTCGTGGTCGCCGTGGAGGATCGCGCCGGTGGTGACCATTTCGGTGTAGAGCAGGGCATTTTTTGACAGCAGGCGCAGGAAGAATCTGCAGTGTCTGTCGGTCCAGTCCATCATGGGGGCGACGGAAAAGCGGCGGGACAGCGGAGCAGTGTTTAGGCGCATAGGGAATCTAGGTCAGGGAGACGAATGGCGCAGTTTATCAGGGAAGGGCAGTCGGTGTGGGAGGCCTGATTTAAGTGTTTTTGCCAAGAGTAACGATGCGTATGCGGAAATATACCGAGTGGCCGACTTATCGTGGATGATCTTGGTTCAGATGAGTTGATCCGTTTGCACTCTGCCCGACAGGGAGGGGGCGAAATCCATTGATGGTCGACTACTTTCTACTTGCCGTGAAAAGTTGCCACGTGAGCTTAGGGATTCGCAAAGAAGAGTAGCACGATCAAGGCTTCTTGAACTTGCAAGGGTTAAATATCCCGTTTGACTAATAAGTCTTTTAAATTGGGTGACGGTAAATATTACTGTGATGAAAAAGCTTTGCGGCTGTGCATGGGGCACTTTGAGGGTGTCAGAAATTTTGTGTTCGGGCATAACATGAGTAAGAGGTGCATAT